>NZ_JBFOCS010000043.1:0-20945 GCF_040907905.1 Aeromonas sp. s13
ATAGCGCCAACGTGCAGGCCGGGATCAACAACCATTTCATACCGGACACTCCATGTCAGATGCTGGAGGTCAGTATAGCCCCTCCGGATGAGAGGCTCAGCCGCTGATCAGCGACACTGGGCAAATGCGTCTGCCAGTTGCTGCATGAATTGGGGATAACCATCCGGGCCGAGCGGTACCTGTTCACCCACCTCATCAAGCAACAGCACCTTGGCGCCGGTATTGCGTGCCACCGATTCGATCACAGCCGGTGAGAATTGCGGCTCGGCATAAATGCAGCTCGCCTGCTTCTCTTCCAGTGCCTTGCGAATATCCACCAGGGTCTTGGCGCCCGGGCGACGCTCAGGGCTCACGGTAAAGTGACCCTTTGAACTCATGCTGTAGTGGCGCTCCCAGTAGCCATACGCCTCGTGGAAGACAAAGTACCCCTTCTCATTCACCGCCTTCATCTGGCCAGCAATCACCTTGTCTTTGGCATCCACCTTGGTATCAAATGCCGCGAGGTTGGAGTCATAGCGAGCCTGATTGGCCGGATCCAGCTTGCCCAATTCACTTGCGATCGCCCTGGCAATCACCTTGGCCTGCGTCGGGCCAAGCCAGATATGGGGATCGACCCCTTCGTGATGATGTCCCTCATGCCCTTCATCATGATCACCGTGCTCGTGGGCGGCATGATCGTGATCATCATGATCATGGGAGTCATGACTATCCTGAGTCGCGTAGTTGAACAGCGGCATCCCCTCAACCTGAGTCAAGGCCAGAGCATGGGAATGATTGGCCAACGGCTTGGCCATAAACCCTTCCAGCTCGGGGCCAACCCACACCACCAGCCCAGCACCGTTGATGCTGCGAATATCGGAGGGGCGCAGGGAGAAATCGTGGGGCGAGGCGCCGGTCGGCAACAATACCTTGGGCTCGCTCACCCCCTCAGTGATCGCCGCGGCGATGAAGCCAAGGGGCTTGATGGTGGTCAGTACCTCAATGGCACGAACAGGCAAACTCACCGCCAGCAGGGCAGTGAAAAGCGCAATAATTCTCATTGGTGAATCTCGTCAGGGGGTGAGTATGTGATAATATAACAGCCGCTTTTTGTTATATTATAACTCTCACTGGCTGTAAACCCCGGAGTTGTCATGAGCCAACTGGTAGAGCTGAAAGAGGTCTCTCTCTCGTTTGATGGACGCTCTGTGCTCGACAAGGTCTCCTTTACCCTCAATAAAGGCAAAATCACCACGTTAGTCGGCCCCAACGGGGCAGGCAAGAGCACCCTGAGCAAGCTGGTGCTGGGTCTGCTCACCCCGGACTCGGGCAAGATCACCCGCAGCCGCGATCTGAGAGTCGGCTATGTGCCACAGCGCCTCTATCTGGATCCCACCCTGCCGCTGACGGTGCGCCGCTTCCTGCAACTGGGCAAAAATAGCCGCCTCTCCATCGAGGAGGCACTGACCCGGGTGGGCGCAGAGGGATTGCTGGAAAACCGGATGCAAAAACTCTCCGGCGGCGAGATGCAGCGCGTGCTGCTGGCTCGCGCCCTGCTGGTCAAGCCCGAGCTGCTGGTGCTGGACGAACCGGTGCAAGGGGTTGATATCACCGGCCAGATCGAGCTCTACGCCCTGATCGGCCAGCTCGCCGCCGAATTCAATTGCGCCGTGCTGATGGTCTCCCACGACCTGCATCTGGTGATGGCCAGCACCCACGAGGTGATCTGCCTCAATCGCCATGTCTGCTGTCACGGCGAACCTGAGAGCGTGGCCCGCCATCCCGAATTTGCCCGCCTGTTCGGGCGACCGGAGCAGGAGGTGCTGGCGGTCTATACCCACCACCATCACTGTGACGGCGAACACCATCATCATGAACCGCAGGCTCCCGTCATCCGCCTGCCCTCTCGCAACAACGCTCACAGCAAATAGCGCAAGCAACAGGACATTCAAGTGGACAGCTTTCTGTTATACGCCCTCGCGGCCGGTCTCGGCATCGCCCTGCTGGCCGGCCCCCTCGGCAGCTTCGTGGTATGGCGCAAGATGGCCTATTTTGGCGACACCCTCTCCCATGCCTGTCTGTTCGGCATCGCGCTGGGCATCCTGCTGCAGGTCGATCTCACCCTAGCGGTAGTGGTCTGCTGCCTCGCCATGGCGATGCTATTGGTGATCATGAGTCGCAACCAGCAGGTCGCGACCGATACCCTGCTCGGCATTCTGGCCCACAGCGCCCTGTCCCTCGGTCTGGTTACCTTGAGTTTTATGGATAACGTGCGGGTGGATCTGATGGCCTACCTGTTCGGCGACCTGCTCTCGGTACAACCGATGGATCTGCTCTGGATCTACGGCGGTGGCGCGCTGGTGCTGCTCACCCTGTGGCGACTGTGGGATCCCCTGCTCTCCATGACCATCTCGGAAGAGCTGGCACGGGTAGAGGGGATCCGGGTCGATGTGCTGCGCTGCGTATTGATGCTGCTGATCGGGCTGGTGATCGCCGTGGCGATGAAGTTTGTCGGCGCGCTGATCATCACCTCCCTGCTGATCATCCCCGCCGCCACCGCCCGCCGCTTCAGCCAGACGCCGGAGCAGATGGCTGGCTTTGCCGCGCTGATCGGCTGTCTCGCCGTGCTGGGTGGATTGACCCTCTCCTGGTATCAAGACACCCCGGCAGGCCCCTCGGTCGTAGTCTGCGCCACCAGCCTGTTTGTGCTGAGCCAGTTCAAAAGAGCGTAACAGCGCAGGCTAGAGCGGCATGCTCTGGCGTGTCTCCATCATCAGCCACTGGCGCAACCGGCTGATCGCGGGCTCATGGGCCCGCGAGCGTTTGCAGGTAAAGTAGAAGGCATCCCCCGTCTCCAGCTGGTGTACCGGCAAGGCCACCAGTTGGGGATCATCGGGCCGCAGCATGTAGTCATTCACGAACGCCACCCCCTGATCCCAGGCCGCCGCCTCCATCGCCAGCAGCACATGGCTAAAGTGGTGCATCCGCGCCTCGTCAGGGATCACCAAGCCACCCGCCTTGGCCCAGCGCTGCCAATCCTCCCCCCGCGCCTTGTAAATGGACTGCACCGAGAGCAGCGGCAACTGCCAGATTGCCTCGGGCCACTCCCCGCTGATCTGCTGCAACAGACGGCGACTACAGACCGGAAAGAGCCGCTCCTGATAGATAAGGTCGTGGCAGTAGCCACGCCCGTGGGGTGAGACTGTGATAAAGCAGTCTGCCACCCTATCGGAGAGTTCGGGGTCTTCCGCCACCATCTCCAGACTCAAATCAAGCTCGGGGTAGAGCTGGCGCAATCCGGCCAGGCGGGGGATCAGCCACTTCACCGCAAAGGAGCTGTAGACTGCGAGCCGGACTCGCATCTCGCCACCACCACGCAGCTGTTCGCTGCTTTGGGCAATCTGGCTGAGCCCAGCAGCAATCCCTTCGAAGTAGCTCTCCCCCTGGGGTGTCAACGAGAGCAACCGCCCCTGACGCAGCAGCAAGCGCTCACCCAGAAAATCTTCCAGCAGGCGGATCTGGTGGCTGACCGCACTCTGGCTGACGTTCAGTTCAAGGGCGGCGCGGGAGAAGCTGAGTAGCCGGGCCACCACCTCGAAATATTGCACCGCACGCAGGGGAGGAAGCTTCATTATCTAAATATCTCATGAATGGTCATTTTTTATCATTTTACTGGATATCAACCGGCACGCTACCCTCCCCGAATCTGAAGTGGGAGGTGGTATGAATGCAGTAGGGATCGGCATCCTTTATCTGGTGCTGGGCAATATGGTGGCGGTTTTTTCCGATGCACTGGTCAAGGTGCTGGAGCCGGATCAGCCCATCTTCCAGTTTGTCTTTTTCCGCCAGCTCTCGGCCGCCATTCTGCTGATGCCCTGGCTGCTCTGGTCATGGCGCCGCAACCCACCGGTGGCCATCAAGTGGCACCTGCTGCGGGCCCATATCTGGGCGGTCGGCGTCTGCCTGATGGTGGTGGCCCTCACCCGCTTGCCGCTCGCTACCGCCAATGCCCTCTTCTATGCCGCCCCCCTGATGATGGTGCCGCTGGCGGTGTGGATGGCAGGAGAAGCGATCTCGCGCCAGAAGGTGCTGACCGCAGTCATCGGATTTATCGGGGTTTTGATCGTGCTGCGCCCGACCGAAGTGAACTGGGCCGCACTGGCGGCGCTCGGGGTGGCGTTGTCGATGGCGCTCAACAATCTGCTGATCAAGCGGATCCCGCTCAAGCAGCCCATCGCCCAGACCCTGTTTTTCACCAACGTGCTGAGCATGCCCTTCATTCTGGCGCTGGCATTATGGGAAGGAGGCGACTGGCAGTGGCAGATGTGGTGGCCCGCCTTCGGCTCCTCGGCGCTGATCATGGTCTATGCGGGATTGTGCGTGGTGGCCTATCGCAAGGCGGAGGCGAGCAAGATCGCCTCGGCGGAGTACACCGGTCTGCTGATGGCGGTGGCCATCGGGGTATGGTTGTTTGACGAGCAGCCCGGCCTGCCGCTGCTGCTGGGCTGTATCTGCATCGTCCTGCCGCTCATCGCCATGGCCCGCAGCAAACCAAAACCGCTGGCCGAACCGGCGCTTTAAGCGCTCAGGGTCGTTCCAGCAAAGGGGCGACCCTTTGCTGCAGATGGGGGACAATCTCCTGTTCGAACCAGGGATTCTTTTTGAGCCAGAGGGTATTGCGTGGGGAGGGATGCGGCAACGGCAGCCAGCCGGGGCCATAGTCGGCCCAGCTGCGCACCGTTTCGGTGAGCGATCCCCTGGCAGCCCCCCGCAGATAGTAGGCTTGTGAATATTGGCCGATCAGCAGGGTCAGTTCGATATTGGGCAACAGCATCAATACCTTGTCGTGCCAGGTGGGTGCGCACTCGGGTCTGGGTGGCAGATCGCCGGATTTTCCCCTGCCGGGATAGCAGAGCCCCATCGGCATGATGGCGATGCGGGATTGGTCGTAAAAGGTGGCCTTATCGACCCCGAGCCACTGGCGCAGCCTGTCACCGGAGGGGTCATCCCACGGGATACCGCTGGCATGCACCCGGGTGCCGGGCGCCTGACCGATGATCAGCAGGCGGGCACTCTCGGCCCCGCGGATCACCGGACGAGGCCCCAGCGGCAGATGAGCCTCACACAGACGGCAGGCCCTGATTTGCTCAAACAACTTATCGATTCGCTGCATGACGTTGATAGTACCAGCATTTCCCTGCTTTCCCTCTTGTGGAAACAGGGCGCGCCCCCTACTATCGCCATGGGTGTTTAATTTAATAAACGGAAAATAATGAAAAACTGGCTAGGTACCGGCACCGCGACCCTCTCCTTCATCCTGTGGGGGATGCTGCCGCTCTATTATCAATTCATGCCTGAGGTCAACATGTGGGAGCTCATCTCCCACCGGGTGCTCTGGTCTGTGGTGCTGCTGGGTGCCCTGTTTTTACTGCTTGGCCACAAGGTGCCCTGGGCACAACTGCGCAGCGAGCCGCGCCAGCTCGGCCTCATTCTGCTGGCGGGCCCCGTCATGTCGATCAGCTGGTGCATGTTCACCTGGTGCCTCACTACCGGGCAGGTGCTGACCACCAGCCTCGCCTTCTTTATGACCCCGCTGTTCAATATCGTATTCGCCGTCATCTTCCTCAAAGAGCGACTCACCCCGCAAAAGCATCTGGCGGTCGCCCTGGCGCTGGCGGGTCTCGCCTACATGCTGTTCTGCTACGGCCAACTCCCTTGGTTCTCCCTCATCATGGGGGCCAACTTCGCCTGCTATGGCCTTATCAAGAAGAAGATCCACTACGACACCGGCTCCAGCCTCTATCTGGAAGCCATGGTGCAACTGCCCGTCGCGCTGATCATCATCGGCACGCTGGCGTGGCACGGGGAAGGGGCATTCGTGAACGGGGATCTGGCCGACAAGCTGCTGCTGATGGGCAGTGCGCCCGCCACCCTGCTGCCGGTGGGGCTCTTCTGCTACGCAGTGGCGAGAACCCGGATGAGCACGGTGGGGCTGCTGCAATATATCGAGCCCAGCCTCGCCTTCCTGCTCGCCATCTACTGGTTTGGTGAGGCGCCGGACCCCATCAAGGCGGTCGGTTTCGCCTTTGTCTGGGCAGGTCTGCTGGTGAGCCTGTTGCCACTGCATCGGCTCAAGCGCCGCCCTCAGGGCGTACCGCGATAGGACTCCAACACCTTGTGCCAGCGGGGATCCCTGTCCATCTGCTCGGCGATGTCGTTGAGGGTGGCATGCAGCTCGGGACGGGATTTGGGCAGCAGGATATGGCGGGTATAGCTGGATTGAGGGAAGGGCGAGATAAACAGCTTGCCCTGATAGTGCTGTGAGTCGATGAAAAAGCCCAGCGACGAACCACTCACCAGCGTCACATCAATGCGGCCGCGCACCAGCAGCTCGAGGTTGGTCTTCACCTTCTTGGCATCCTGACGCACCAGCTCCCCGCGGCCAGCTGCATCATCGATCCCCTGATAGCGGTAGCCCTCCACCCCGCCAAACACCAACCCCTTGAGGGAGTCTGGCCCGCGATAGGTGACCGGTTTGTCTATGTTCGAGACCAGCTCATTGGTGTCGCGCATCACCGGGAAAGTCCAGAGATAACGCTCGCGATGGGGATCCCCCACCCAGGCGGGATTGACCCAGACCACCAGACCGTCAAAGTCGGGATCTGCCATCTCCAGCGCCAGTCGGGCGCGATTGACCAGCCAAAGCTCGATTCTGGGTTCACCCCCCAGCTTTTCATTGAGATACTTGACCAGCTCGCGGCTCAGCCCTGCATCCACTCCGGTGTTGAAGGGGGGATGCTGATGGTAATCGTAGAGACGGATCGTCTCCCCCAGAGCCGGGACCGACAACAGTAACCACAACCAAAACCAGACTCTCATCGCACCTCCTTGAGCTGCCTCTGAGTTTGGCACAGAGAATTTGAATGAGAGAACCCGCGACCACCACTCCAGCGCCGCAACCATCCACCCCTGTCCGCTGGTCTGTCTATATAGTGCGTACTGCCACCGGCCTGCTCTATACCGGGATTAGCACGGACCCGCTGCGCCGCCTGCGCCAGCATCAGAGTGGCAAGGGCGCTCGCGCCCTGCGCGGCAAGGGGCCACTGACGCTGGCGTGGCAACAGGAAGTCGGCGAGAAGGGGGCGGCCCTGCGCATCGAATACCGCCTCAAGCAGCAGCCAAAATCCTTCAAGGAGCAGCTGATCCACAGCCCGGCACTCTGGCAGAGCTGGAGCCCCCAGTGGTTACCCGCAGCCACCCAGCCTTGAGGACGACAGGCAAAAAAAGGCCACTCGATGAGTGGCCGGAAAGGGGAAATCAGGGAGCATCACACAACGTCTTGCACAACCTCAGGCGGGTTAGAGGTAGGTATTGGAACGCTTGCTGCGGTTACTGATCAGCCAGCAAACTGCCAGCACCAGCAACAACCAGGGGGCCAGCTTGATGATCAGAGCAAGCATGCCGCCCAGTGCCCCAAGCAGCACGAACAGGCCGCTCACCAGCAACATGGCTACCAGGGTAAAACCGGTCAGTGCCATGACCAGCAGCACCACCAGCAATATGAAAAATTCCAGCATAACTTGCTCCTTATCAGTACCTTCTCTGCCGGCTGATCAACCCTTCGGTCAATCCAGCCAGCGCTTCAATTCATAACGGGGCGGCATCATCAGCACCGCCAGCAGATAGGCGGCCAGTGCCAGCGGCGGCATCAGGATCAGGGCGAGCAGTGCCACCACCCGCACCGTGACTCTGGAGACCCCCAACCGCCTGGCAATACCGGCGCAGACCCCGGTCAGCTTGCGATGCACCAGATCCTTGGGCCAGGGGCTCATGATTACACCTCCGCCTTCTGGCCTTTGAGGCGAGCCAGCTCGCGCTCGATCTCGTCATTGAGCTCCAGCTCGCGGAACTGGGCCTCCAGCGAGGGATTCTGCCCCAGGGTGGCCGCCTCCAGCTGGGCTTCCAGCTGATCGACCCGGCCCTGAAAACCATCAAAGCGCGCCATCAGCTCATACATCCGCTGGTTGTCCACCTGGGCGCGAGCACGAATGCGGCTGTGGGCCGTCTGCTCGCGCAGGGTCAGCAGTTTTTGCTTCTCGCGCGCCTCGGTCAGCTTGGCTGCCAGCCGCTCGCTGTCGGCGGTGAGCTGGGCCAGCACCTCGGCCACCCGGGCCTTGTCCTGCTCCAGCTGTTCACATTTTTTGACCTCCGCCAGCTTCTCGGTGAGGGCTGCGCGGGCCAGATCCTCACGTCCCTTCTGAATGGCGAGCTCGGCCTTGGCCGACCACTCCAGGATCTGCGCCTGCAACGCCTGCTGGTGACGCTCCAGCTGCTTCTGTTCGGCAATCACGCGGGCGGCCTGGGTACGCATCTCGACCTGCACCTGCTCCATCTCTTCGATCATCAGGCGCAGCATCTTCTCCGGCTCTTCACTCTTGTCGAGCAGGCTGTGCAGGTTGGCATTTATCACGTCGGTCAGGCGGCTGAATACGCTCATGGTCTGGCTCCTTGTTGATGGGATGGCTATCTCTTCCCATTGCATTACAAGAGCCGTGCCAAGAAAAATTATTGTTGTTTTACATATAGATGGGAATTTAATGAGGAAACTCAAGGATGGTTTATTGGTGAAAATAGCCAACCAGGTGGTGATTTTCACCAACAAAAAAGGGAGCCTGTGGCTCCCTTGTAGATTCGTCTGCGCTATCCGTCAGGCGGCGTGGCTGTGGCCCAGCTTGCTGTCCAGTTCGGCCAGCTTGGCCTCCATCCGGGCGCGGCAGGTGTCGGAGAGATCGCGAATGCCGCTGGCACCGTGCTCCTTGCTGCAGACCGGCGCCATCACTTCCACCAGCACTTCGCCGTTGTCCCAGCGATTGAGGTCGACCTGACCGAAGTAGCTGGAGCAGACGATGGGCACCACGGGAACTTCAGCCTGTACCGCAGTGTGGAAAGCGCCCGCCTTGAACGGCAGCAGGCCACGCCCCTGGGAGCGGGTCCCTTCCGGGAACATCCAGATGGAGGTGCCGCGGTTCTTGATACGATCCACCACTTGACCTATGGTGCCGATGGCACGGGAGCGGTTGGAGCGGTCGATCAGCACGTTGCCGGAGAGCCAGAAGATAAGGCCGAACAGCGGCAGCCAGAGCAGGCTCTTTTTGCCCACCGCTACCACACCGGGCTGCACCGCACCGGTCACGGTGAAGATGTCGAAGTTGCTCTGGTGGTTGCAGACGTAGACCGCCGGGCCGACCGATTTGACCTCGTCGGCCACCGTCACCTTGACTCGCAGCCCGATCAGCGGGCAGACCGCGTGATACATGCGGGCGAAGACATAGACGTTGTTGGGATGGCGCGGACGAACCAGACAGAGCAGTAGGCCGAACAGGAACCAGAAAATGAGCAGCAGACCAAGCAGCAGCACACGGGCAATTTTGAGCATCGAACACCTCGAGTTTTAACTCGGCGCAGTATACTGATCCCCCTTTTAGCGAACAAGCGTTCGCCAAACAGAACCGACCACCCTCCCCGTCGCGCCACCCACAGTCCTGCTCATCAATACGCCGCCGACTTGCCCCACCCGTCATTGGTCGTTAGGATGGCCCCATCTTGATGGACGGGGCGAACATGATGTTGCAACAACGGGTAGCGAAACATCTCCTGCTGCTGGTCTGCCTGCTGGTGCTCAATTGTGCGGCCCAGCCGCTGGCCCGGCTTGCCCTGCTCGATCACGCCCTCAGCTGTCAGGCGCTGCCCGTTCCAGGCTCGGCAACGGATCAAGAGGATGCCAAACCGGCCAGCCCGCAGCCCACCAGCTGCCAGCTCAACGGCAAGTGGCTGAGCGCCGCCACCCTGCTCTGCGTCGAACAGCTCTTCTTTGCCGTGGCCGTGCTGATCGCCCTGCTGGCCCCCCTTTGGCGCTACACACCGCCACTGCCCCCTCCCAGAGTCATCTCGCCGCCCGAGCGGCGTCTGCACCTCACCCTCTGCGTCTGGCGGGAATGAGTTCGGCAGCGTTCTTTCGTTAGCTGTCACTCAATTTTTGCGAGACCAAAAAGATGTCGAATCTCTTCAAGGCGGCCCTGCTACTGGGCGGTCTGCTGTGGCAATCCATGGGATTGGCCAGCAACACGGGCTGGCTCACCAGCCCACAGAATGATCACGCCCGGGTACGGCTGCAGGCCGACCGCAGCACGGCAGATCAGACCCGCATCCTGCTCGATGTCGAGCTGGAGTCGGGCTGGAAAACCTACTGGCACAGTCCGGGAGAAGGGGGCATTGCCCCCCAGATCCTCTGGGATGAGCCGGTCGGTGCCTTTCAGTGGCGCTGGCCGGTGCCACGCCACTTCGAGGTAGCCGGGCTCAGCACCCAGGGTTATCAGGGTGATGTGACCTTCCCTCTGAGCCTCAACTATCCCGCCGGGCAACCGCTCAAGGGGACTCTACGCCTCTCCACCTGCAGCAATGTCTGCATCCTGACCGACTTTCCCTTCACCCTCACGGTGGATGGGCGAGCGCCAGCCGGTTTCGACTTCGGCTGGGCCAAGGCCATCAGCAACCTGCCCCAGCAATTGCCTGCCGAAACCCGGGTCGAGCTCGGTTATCAGCACAACCAGCTGCAACTGCGCGCCGAGCGAGCAGAGGGCTGGCAATCACCAGCGCTCTTTATCGACGCTCTGGAGGGGGCCGAGTTTGGCAAACCGGCACTTGAGGTCGAGGGCAACACCCTGATCGCCCGGGTGCCGGTGAGCGATGGCTGGCAGGGGGATGCGCCGGATCTGCGCGGTCAATCCCTCGGCCTGCTGCTCACCAGTGGCGAGCAGGCGTGGCAGGGCAAGGGGACGATCGGCGCGCCGCTCGCACTGCCCAACCAGAGTCATTCGCTGCTCTGGTTGCTGGGGGCGGCGCTGCTCGGCGGCCTTATCCTCAACCTGATGCCCTGCGTGCTGCCGGTGCTGGCGCTCAAGCTGGGAACTGTGTTGCAACATCAGGAGCGTGAACAGGGAGCGGTGCGCAAGCAGTTCCTCGCCGCCAGCGCCGGGATCATCGCCTCCTTCTGGGTGCTGGCGGCCATGAGCAGCCTGCTGCGCGCCACGCAAGGGGCCGTTGGCTGGGGCATCCAGTTCCAGAGCGCCGGTTTTATCGGCTTGATGGTGCTGGTCACCCTGCTGTTTTGCGCCAACCTGTTGGGGCTGTTCGAGATCCGCCTGCCCAGCGCCCTCAGCACCCGCCTCGCCACCAGCGGCGGCAACGGCCTCAGCGGTCACTTCCTGCAGGGGAGCTTCGCTACTCTGCTGGCTACCCCCTGCTCGGCCCCCTTCCTCGGTACCGCGGTGGCCTTTGCGCTGGTGGCGCCACTTGGCCAGCTCTGGCTGATCTTCACCGCCCTCGGGATTGGCATGAGCCTGCCCTGGCTGCTGGTGGCGGCCCTGCCACGGCTCGCCCTCTGGCTGCCGAAACCGGGGCGCTGGATGAACCATCTGCGCATCCTGCTCGGCCTGATGATGCTGGGCTCCAGCCTCTGGCTCACCAGCCTGCTCGACAACCATCTCGGCAGCTATGCCACCGGCTGGCTGATGGTTGCCATGCTGCTGGCGCTGCTGACTGGCATCATCTGGCGTTACGGCATCCGCGGCTTCACGCTGGCGATCGCCCTCGCCGCCCTGATTGGCAGCCCCCTGCTGCTGAGCGGCGCCTTTAGCGCGCAGGGCTCGGCCAGCGTTGACAAGGTGGTCTGGCAGCCGCTCTCTGAGCGCGCCATCACAGATGCGCTGGCCCAGAACAAGCGGGTCTTTATCGATGTCACCGCCGACTGGTGTGTCACCTGCAAGGCCAACAAATACAACGTGTTGCTGCGCGATGAGGTGCAACAGGCCCTCTCTGCCCCCGATGTGGTGGCCCTGCGCGGCGACTGGAGCAAACCAAGCGACACCATCGCCGCCTTCCTGCGTAGGCGGGGCGCGGCGGCCGTCCCCTTCAACCAGATTTACGGCCCGGAGTTGCCGCAGGGGGTCACGCTGTCGCCCCTGCTCGACAAGGACGATCTGCTGACCACATTGCACAAGGCTGGCCTGCTTCAGGCTGGCACCACCCGATTTTAAGGAGCAACCATGAAACCGACTCTGAGCGCCCTGACCCTGCTGGCCTCCCTTTCCGCAGCCCTGCTGGCTCCGGCCCTGCACGCCGCCCCCTTCACCCCGGAGCAGGAGGCACGTATCAAGGAGCTGATCCGCGAGACCCTGATCGCCAACCCCAAGATCCTCGACGAGGCCGCCGAATCCTGGGAGAAACAGAACGCGGCAGCCCAGGAGGCGCAGCTTGGCAACTTCATCAAAGGCAACAAGGATGTGCTGTTTAACAGCGCCACCAGCCCACGCCTCGGCGCCAAAAACCCCAAGCTGACGCTGGTGCTGTTCACCGACTACAACTGCCCCTACTGCAAGCAGTTCGATCCCCAGCTGACCAAGCTGCTCAAGGCCTATCCGGACGATCTGGGGCTGGTGATCAAGCTGCTGCCGTTCAAGGGACAAACCTCCGCCAAGGCGGCCCAATACAGCCTGACCCTGTGGCAGCAAGATCCCGCCCGCTTCCTCACCCTGCACGACAAGCTGATGAGCAAGCAGGGGATGTTGACCGAGGCGGACATCAACAAGGCGCTGGCCGCCACCGGCAACACCGCGCTCAAACCGGCCGCCAAGGCGACCGAAGAGCTGCGCAACAGCCTGCGCATCGGCACCATTCTGGGGGTACAGGGCACACCGGCGACGCTTATCGGCAACCAGCTGGTGCCGGGCGCCATCCCCTATGAGGAGCTGGAGCATCTGGTGAAGGCCGAACTGGCCAAGCAGGGGTAAGGGATGACCACCAATCCTCAACCCCGCTGGCGCCGCTGGGGCAAGGAGGCGCTCTGGCTGCTGCTGATGGCGCTGGTCATTTCGACCCTGCTCGATCTGTGGCGCAGCCCGACCCTGCCAGAGGGGGCGATGAGCGCCCCCGTCACTCTGCAGGATGGCAGCAGCACGGATCTCGCTACCCTGAGCCGCGGCAAGCCGCTGCTGGTCTACTACTGGGCCAGCTGGTGCGGGGTGTGCCGTTTCACCACCCCGGCGGTGCAGCAGCTCTGGCAAGAGGGGGAAAACGTGCTGACGGTGGCGCTGCGCTCCGGCAATTCGGAGCAGTTAGCCAAGGGGATGAGCAAGAAGGGGCTCACCTTCCCGACCCACAACGACGAGTCGGGAGCGCTAGCTGCCAAGTGGCAGGTGGGGGTCACCCCGACTTTCCTCGTTATCAAGGATGGGACGCTTGTGAGCATCACCACCGGCTGGAGCTCGAAGTGGGGCCTGCAGCTGCGGCTCTGGTGGGCGTCGCTCTAGCCACGCCAGCATCGTTGCCTACAACAGGGCCATCCCACCGGATGGCCCTTTTTTATGCCGACATTTTTATCCCGACATCAGGCGGGGAGCTGCATCCCGCGCACCTGCTCCAGCAGGGCAGTCACCGCCACCGAGCGCAACGCATCGGGGGCGTAGCAGAGCCCCACCCGCCGCTTGAAGGAAGAAGCCGCCAGCTCGGCGACTGTACAGCCGGGCGGACAAAGCGAACGGGGCAACCAGGCGATCCCCGCCCCGGCGGCCACCATAGTCGCCGCCAGTCGCAGCGACCCCGCCCGCCGTGGATAGAGCGGCGCCTGATTACCGAGAATGGCGATCAGCCGCAGGTGGGAGTCGTGGCGCGGGCAGGTGACCCAGGGCTCGTCCGCCAGCTCAGCCGGGGTGAGCGATCCCTTGCCCGTCAGCGGGTGATCCGGCGGCAGCACCAGCACAAACGCCTCCTCCAGCAGGGGGATAAAGAGCTCGTCACTGCAACGCAGGGATTCACAGCCCAGCCGCACATCGCCACAACAGCCCTCCTCCAGAGTCAGCAGGATCTCCTCGTGGGCGAGCGCTCCTTGCACCAGCGCCCCCACCACGCCATCACCCAGATCAGCCTCAATCCCCACCGTCACCTCGAGGCAGGGGGAGGTTTCACGGAATTCGCGGGCGAGGGAGTCGGTGTCGGCGATCAGCCGCTTGGCGCGGGGATAGAGCCGGTGCGCCGCTTCGGTCCCCTCCACCCCGCGCGCCTGCCGCACAAACAGGGTCACCCCCAGCTCATCCTCCAGCGTCTTGATGGTGGTGGAGAGGGTGGGCTGGGTAATGAAAAGGCGGGTGGCAGCCGCCGTGATGTTGCCCTCCTCGAAGACAGCGACAAACGCACGCAAGGTTCGCACATCCATAGAATTCACCTATACCAGACAGTCATAAAAGCCATTTTTCACGGCGACACGGGGCAAATATAGTGGTTCACCTGCCACAAGGCATCCCAATTTTCTATATCAGCGTCTATCAACACCGTCAGGAGCCATCATGCGCCATCTCTCTGTCATCGGCCTCGGGGCAATGGGCTCCGCCCTCGCCACCACCTTGCTCAAGGCGGGCCATCCGGTCACCGTCTGGAATCGCAGCGCCGCCAAGGCGGCCCCGCTGCAAGCGCTGGGTGCGACACTCGCCCCCTCGGTTGGCGCGGCCATCGCCGCAAGCGATATCACCCTTGTCTGCGTCGATAACTACGCCGTCAGCCAGCAGTTGCTGGATGAGGCGAGCGATGTGGTGGCGGGCAAACTGCTGGTGCAGCTCTCTACCGGCAGCCCGCAGGGGGCCAGAGCGCTGGAGAGCTGGAGCCACGCCCGCGGCGCCCGTTATCTCGATGGCGCCATCCTCTGCTTCCCGGATCAGATCGGCACCACTGATGCCAGCATCATCTGCTCGGGGGCCAGCGCTGCCTTTAGCGACGCCGAGCCGGTGCTGCGCCTGCTCGCCCCCACCCTCGACCATGTGGCCGAGGCGGTGGGCGCCGCCGCGGCGCAAGATTGTGCCGTCGCAGCCTACTTTGCCGGTGGCCTGCTCGGTGCCCTGCACGGCGCGCTGATCTGCGAGGCGGAAGGGTTGCCGGTGGCCAAGGTGTGCGCCCAGTTCAGCGAGCTGTCGCCGATTTTGGGGGGCGATGTGGCCCACCTTGGCAAGACACTGGCGAGCGGCGATTTCGATCACCCCTACGCCAGCCTGAAAACCTGGAGCGCCGCCATCAGCCGCCTCGCCGGTCATGCCACCGATGCCGGGATAGACAGCCGCTTCCCGCGCTTTGCCGCCGATCTGTTTGAGGAAGGGGTGGCGCAAGGATTTGGTCAGCAGGAGGTGTCAGCCCTCATCAAGGTGCTGCGGGCGCGCAATGGAGCGGCACAATGAACGAGCTGACCAACCAACCTCAAATTGTGCTGGTCACCGGCGCCGCTGGCGGGATTGGCCGCCAGCTCTGCATCGGGCTGGCCGAGGCGGGCTATCGGGTGATCGCCACCGATCTGACTCCTCACGCTTTTGACCATCCCGAGATCCACTTTCACCCGCTCGATTTGCGGGACGAGCAGGCCATCGTGGGGCTCTTTGCTGAGGTACGCGCACAGCATGGCGGCGTCCACTTGCTGATCAACAACGGCGCCATCAGCAAGTTCCACACCCGCTTCGAGGAGCTGAGCGCAGCCCAGTTCGACCAGGTGATGACGGTCAATGTGCGCGGTGCCATGCTCTGCGCCCGCGCCTTTGTGCAGGCCAACCGCGATCTGCCTTATGGCCGCATCATCAATATTGCCTCCACCCGCTGGCAGCAGAACGAACTGGGTTGGGATGCCTACGGCGCCTCCAAGGGGGCGCTGGTCGCTCTCACCCAGTCCCTCGCCAACTCGCTGGCAGACTACCCCGTCACGGTCAATGCCATCAGTCCGGGCTGGATCCAGGCGGAGGATTACCACACACTGACCGAAGCGGATCATCGCCAGCACCCGAGTGGCCGGGTCGGTCGCCCCGACGACATCACCCGCGCCTGCCTCTTTCTGGCGGATCCCCAGAACGACTTTATCAACGGCGCCAATCTGGTGGTCGATGGCGGGATGAGCAAGAAGATGATCTACCACACCTCCGCCTCCTTCTGGGAGGAGTAACCCCTGCGGCGGCAGCCTTACCCCGGCCTGCCGCCCGCCCCTTTCCTGCCCGTTTTTTCATCGCTTTTGCCCCGCCGCCCTTGCACTGGCCAGACCGACTGGCAACAATAGGCACTCAACTGACCCCTCTTCATTTCGCCCGTTAATTGATCGCCCAACTCATCGCGTTGGCGGGCTGTTTCCGTTAAAATGACGGGTTTTTGCCGTGCCTGGTTTGCCAATCCCCACCATCAGGCACTCGCAGCGTGAATCCTATGATGCCAGTGATGCAGGATCTGCCATGAACAACTACTTTCGGGTGCTGGGCGTCAAGTCCAACGCCAGCGAAAACGACATCAAGAAAGCCTATCGTCGGCTGTCGAACCAGTACCACCCCGACAAGCTGCACGGGGCCAGTGAAGAAGAGAAAGAGCAGGCAGCCATCAAGCTGCACCAGGTAAAGCAGGCCTATGAAGTGCTGTCCGATCCGAAACAGCGGGCCGCCTTTATCAAGGATTTCAACAACGTCATCGTGACCGACCCCGCCTCCGCCATGCAGGAGATGTGGGATCAGTTCTACCCCTAAAACAGCAGGCAGAAAGAGCAACTATGCAAAAGAGATGGGACCGGGCGCGGCTCAAGTCGCTGCAAAGCGATGCCAGCGAAAACATCGAATCCTACCGGGATCAGGACGACCCCAAGGGGCTGGAACAGTTCACCGACCAGATGAAGAGCCTGCTGCTGGCCGATATGAGCATGCTGGAGTTTATGCCCGAGTATCTGCCGCTGGCCCTCTATGGCCGGGTGCAGTTCCCGGCCAAGGCCAAGTCACAGTGGAACAAGTGGCTCACCAGCGGGGAGCAGCCGGGCTGGGACGAGTTCAAGGTGAGCGTCGGCTTCAACAACGCCGCCCTGCCGCTGGTCAAGGCGGTGCGGGCCCAGAGCGAAGATCAGCTGATGGAAGCCTGCGCCGTGCTGTTCCTGCTCGACAACCCGCTACCGCGCGGTAGCCACCGCAGCGATGACGACTATGAGCTGCGCGACGAAGAAGATGAAGACGGGGAAGATGCCGACGCCGACTACCACGGCGGCAGTGACCGCTATGGTGATGACGACGGCGATCAGGATATGTACGACGAAGTCCGTTTCTAATTGGGGCAAGGCATGAGCAACAGTCTGATAGAAATTACCGCCATCGAGATCAAAGAGCTGGCCGTTATCGAGCCGAAGCAGGCCAGCGAGAAATTCGAGCTGATCGCCAAGACCATGTCTGACGACCAGCTGGCAGAAGTGATTGAAAACATTGATATCGTTACCCTGACCCAGATTAACGGCCAGCACGATATCTCCTTCCCCTCCATCATCTCCGAGCTGATGACCCCGGAGCGGATCCGCGACATCGTCTGCCAGCAGCCGCTCTACTGGGAAGAGGCGATCAAGAACAACGCCGACGAGCTGCAACAGCACACCTTCGACTTCCTCAACTACCTGATCCGCACCCAGGATAGCGAAGCCAAGCAGCGCGAGATCCTCGAATGCGTGGCCGAAGATCCGGCCGGCCTCTTCTACCTCGCCATCCCCTTTATCGAGTTCTATCGCGGCGAACGCTATGAAGAGGACGAAGGCTATCGCGACGTGCTGCACGCCGAAGAGGAAGACCTCGAAGAGTCCCTTCGCTACAGCGAGCGCCAGCAGAGCGAAGATGTCCACGACTATGCGCTGGACGACCCGCGCAGCCTCTTGATGCTCATTCGCGAGCTGGCCCCCGAGGTGGAGAAAGCCATCAAGGCGCTGCTGCGCAACGAGCACTCAACCTGGGACGGCATCATCAACAAGTTTGCCGCCGAGCTGGTGATGCAGGCCAAAGAGAAGAACAAGGTCGAGGAAGACGAGTACGGCGACGTCGACGACATGTTCAGCTTTCTGGATTAAGGAGCCCATTCATGCAGTTAGTCATTCGCGATGCCAACCAGGGCCCCTTTCTGACCCAGGTGCTGCGCTTTGGCCGCGACAATGAACGTTTGACCGAGCAACAGCTGGCCGCCATCAAGGGCAAGGCGGTGCTGATGAGCCTCAAATTCGCCGACAAGTACTACAACAAGTACAAGATGCACCTGCTGGAGCAGGCGGCCCACGACGTCATCGGCGTGGTGAGCCTCGGTCTGCAGGAGCTCTCGGCGCGGGATCCGGCCAAGGCGCTGGCGCTGCTGCAGGCGCCGGAAGGCCCCATCAAGCCGTTCCAGAAGGGCTGGTCGATGCTCATTACCGTCAGCCCCAAGCAGGCTGGCAACAGCCTCTACGGTGACGTGGATGCGCGGCTCTTGGACAAGATCTCGAGCCCGCCCGACGTGGAGGAGTGGCAAGGGTGGCAGGAGTACGAGAAGGCACTGACCGAGCACAACAAGAGCCGCCTGATGGAGCTCATCGACCAGCACTTCTTCGCCTGCGAGAGCGACCACCCCACCATGGAGGACAAGCTGGCCGAAGCGCTGCTCTACCGCATCCTCTGCGGCAAGGGCAGTGGCGCCGCCCCGCTCAAGGTGAAGCAGGATCTCAAGCGCAAACTGGCGCGGGAGATTGAGCTCGACGAGCGCTGGTACGACACAGACTACCTCGCCGCCCAGCTCGCCCTGATGCTGAGCGCGCTGCCAGCCGACATGGCCGCCGCCCTGCGTCAGGAGCTGAGCCCGGGCTTTGTGCCCAACCTGCTGCACACCCTCGGCTTTGTGCGCCAGTACCAGCTGCTGCAAAAAGAGAACGCCTCGCCGGAGAAGCTCGACAACATCGAGATGCGCGCCGGACTCAAGCACCCGCTGCTCGGCTGGCCGCTCTACCACGACTTCTAAGGCCGCTTTCGCCGCCCATCAGTCGCACCACAACGCCCGGCCCGCCGGGCGTTGTTCTATCCTCCCCTCACCCTCTCGACAGCAAAGAGAGAACACGCGCAAGTCACCCTGAGGCTACCCCTTCTCTTACCGATATTTATTCATTCAATGCCCAAGGATGAATAAACAACCTGCGATACAACGGCTTGGTGCCAGCTGCGTTTCGGGACAACAAAGTGGGACGCAGATCCCACCACAGCGCCATAATCGGCACTAAATAGCCGACTGGCTCACATCAACCGTACCGCAATCGCGTGGTAAGCCGAGCTACAACCATGACTCAATCACGCATAAAAAGGCGGAATAGATCAATAAAAAGCAATTAATCGCGCCGGATTAAATTTCAGGTATGGCTATTTGCACCGCTTGGCCGCTAAATGACAGACCGGCCTTCAGACTAGCATGGAAGCGCACAAGGCTAGCCGGCAGCAGACCGGTACGCTCTCAGGACGAGTTATGACTTTCTTCTCTCACAGGAGACAGACCGTGAGCGCTTCGAATCAACACCCCACCATTCCCCCCGGCTCCGGGGCGCTGTTCTTTATCCAGACCTTCTCGACCCTGGGGTTTGCCGTGCTCTACTCCACCCTGGTGCTCTACGCCACCAAGCGGCTCGGCTTTAGCGAATCCCAGGCCAACGCCATGATGGGGGTCTTCGGGGCCTTCAACTATGGCCTGCACCTGTTTGGCGGTTATCTCGGCGGGCGCTACCTCAGCAACCGCAACCTGTTCGTGATGGGGATGGTGCTGCAGGTGATCGGCTGCTACTTCATCGCCGAGATGGGGATCACCGGCCTCTACTGGGGGCTCGCCATGTTCCTTACCGGCAGCGGCCTCAACGTCACCTGCCTCAACATGATGCTGACCCAGCGCTTCGCCCCGGATGATCACCGCCGCGAGAGTGCCTTCCTGTGGAACTACGCCGGGATGAATCTGGGCTTCTTTATCGGCTTCACGGTGGCGGGCTACTTCCAGCTCACCGAGGATTACCGCACCCTGTTCCTGTTTGCGACGCTGGGCAACATCATCGCCATCATCGCTACCTTCGCCTGCTGGCCGATTCTGGCGGATATCAGCACCCCGCTGCGCCATATCAAGGGGAGTGGTTTCTATCTGCGAATGCTCGGTGGCCTCGCCATTCTGGCCATGCTGGTGCCGGCGCTGCGCCTGCTGCTGACCCACGCCAGCTTCAGCGGCAGCTTCGTGCTGATCCTGGGGGCCGTGGTGCTGGTGCTGCTCTGCGTGATGACCGCCCGCCACCCGGACGCCGCCGAGCGCAGCCGCATGGTGGCCTACCTGATCCTCGCCCTCGGCTCTCTTATCTTCTGGTCGCTTTACCAGCTGGCGCCCATGGGGCTGATGCTCTTCTCCGAGCACAACATCAACCTCAATGTGTTCGGGCTGCGGGTCGCCCCCCAGTGGATCCAGAACATCAACACCCTCGTCATCGTCATCGGTGGCCCCTTGATGGCGCTGCTGTTCAAGCGGCTGCGCGAACAAGGGTGGAATATCGACATCCCCTCCCAGTTTGCCGCCTCCCTGTTCTGCATGGGGCTCGGCATGCTAGTGCTGCCGCTCGGCATTCATCTGGCGGGGGCCGACGGGCTGATCGCCTTCAAGTGGATCGCCATCAGCTATATGCTGCAGAGCTTTGGCGAGCTGCTGATCTCCCCCATCGGCTACGCCATGATTGGCAAGCTGGCCCCCGCCAGCCTGCAAGGCTTGATGATGGGCTGCTGGATGATGGTGACCGGCGTCGCCTCAGTGCTGGCGGGCTATGTCTCCGGCGCCATGCCGCAAAATATCGGCAGCACCCCGGTCGCCACCAACCCGGGCTACAGCTCGGTGTTCAATATGCTCGGCTGGGGCTCGCTGGCGGGCGGCGTGGTGTTGCTGCTGCTGGTGCCCCGCCTGCGCCTGCTGATCGCCTCGAAAATCACCCCGCAACCGGCGGCGACAGCTATCCCCGTCTGATAGGTTTGAATCACTTGGCGGCGTGAACCGCAGAGAAGATCAGAGGCCCCGCAATCATGGATTGCGGGGCCTCTGCTTTTGGTGGGATGGATCGTTTAGAC
>NZ_JBFOCS010000044.1:0-36845 GCF_040907905.1 Aeromonas sp. s13
AAATCAGGGCCACTTCGCTTCATATCCTTGATTTACAACTTATCCTGACAAAAATCGGCGCCAATAAAAACCCCGCCGAAGCGGGGTTTTTGATTAGTTGCGGTTGCCGCCAAGCAGGCTCAGCAGGCTCAGGAAAATGTTGTAGATGGAGACATACAGGGTGACGGTGGCGGAGATGTAGTTGGTCTCGCCGCCGCGCACGATCTGCTGGGTAGTCAGCAGGATGGCGCCGGAGGAGAACAGCATGAACATGGCGGACAGGGCCAGGCTCAGGGCGCTCATCTGCAGGAAGATGTTGGCAATCATGGCCACCAGCAGTACCCAGAAACCGACGAACAGCATGCCGCCGATGAAAGAGAGGTCACGCTTGGTGGTAAGGGCGTAGGCCGACAGACCAAAGAAGGTGAGCGCGGTGCCACCGAGGGCCGTCATCACGATCTCGCCACCACCATTGTTCATGTACATGTTGATGATGGGGCCCAGGCTATAGCCCAGCAGACCGGTCAGGGCGAAGGTGAAGACCAGCCCCATGCCGTTGTTGCGATTCTTCTCGGTCAGGAACATCAGACCGTAGACGCCGATCAGGAACACGGCCCAGTGCAGCGGCGGCATGTTCATCACGGTAGCGACCCCCGCCACCACGGCAGAGAAGCCCAGAGTGAGGGAGAGCAGCATATAGGTGTTACGCAGCACCTTGTTGGTATCGCGTACGGCACTTTGGGTGCCAGTGTAGATAGAACGGGTATCCATCTTGGGTGTCCTCTTGATGTCCGGGTGAGACGGCGAGCAGCTGCCTCGTGATCGCTGTTTGTTACTGCATGTTTACGCATTGTATGTAGAACAAATAGGGATGACGAGGAACAATTTCAAGCCACCTGCCATTTTGCTCCCGCACACTATCCCACAGGAAATATGTATTGCATATGAACAAGGGCTTAGCGTAGTATGCACGCCGTTCGGAGGGGTGGCAGAGCGGCTGAATGCACCGGTCTTGAAAACCGGCGATGGGCGACCATCCGTGGGTTCAAATCCCACCTCCTCCGCCATATTCAAAGAGAAAGCCCAAGCGGTCACCCGCTTGGGCTTTTTCGTATCTACGGTTTCTGGCCGAAAATGGTCTTGAAAGAAGGCGCCGACAAAGCGCCCCGGCACTTTATGTCCTAGACCAGAATGACCTGCACATCCTTGGCTTTGATCTGTTCGATGACCTCTTTGTCTGCATCCTTGCCGGTGATCAGAATGTCGATCTTGCTGGCGGCGCAAAACAGCATGCCTGCCCGTTGTCCCACCTTGCTGCTGTCGGCCAGCACTACCAGTCGGCCGACGTGGTTGAGCATCTTCTGCTCCGCCATCGCGGTCAGCATATCCATCTTGTAGAGACCATCCGCGGTGACACCCTTGCCGCTGGTAAACATCCAGTGCCCGGCATAGAGGGAGGAGATCTCGTCCTGCGGTGCCAGGGTGATGGATTGTGACTTGTTGTATTGACCCCCGATGATCACTACGCCGTCATGGTCATTCTCGATCAGGTAGTTGGCGAGCGGGAAGTAGTTGGTGATGACCTGAACATCCTGCCCGCAGATCTCCTGACCCAGCACGAAGGCGGTGGAGCCACAGTTGATGACCGCGCTTTCCCCCGGTTTGATCAGGGCTGCTGCCGCCTGGGCGATGCGCACCTTTTCGCTGTGATTGAGGCTTTCATTGCTGTCGAGCGGAGACCAGTGGGCCTTTCTGGCCTGCATCAGGGCTTCGGCCCCGTTGCGCACCTTGCGCAGCTTGCCGGAGTCATTGAGCTTGTTGATATCGCGGCGCGCGGTGGCCGGAGAGATATCAAAGGCTTGCATTATGCTGTTGACCGACAGATGACGTTTCTGATTGAGCAGTTCCAAAATGGCGTTATGGCGATGTGCTTCTGTCATATCATGCCTAATGATGATTGAATCTGATTGGGTGGTGATTATATCGCGCATAGGTGTGGATGACAGCAACCTTGTTAACTCTTCTGATAATGAGCCTTCAGGCGATTGCCAGACCGGCTTGCCGAGCGTGTTCGACCAGTCGCCCCTTGGCCGTTTTCAGCTTGCTGGCCCACTCTTCATCCTTGGCCCACATCTCCAGCACCAGGGGGCCGTTGTAACCGATTTTTGCCAGAGTGTGGAAAATGGCTGCAAAGTCGACCTCTCCCTCGCCAATGACCAGATCACGGAACTGCCCGCTGCAATCTGCCGTTACCTTGCGGGTGTCTTTGAGGTGGATCTGCACGATATGGTTCGCACTCAGTTGCAGCTCGGTGCAGATGTCATAGTTCCAGCCGGTGATATTGCCGACATCCGGATAGGCCATAAAGTAGGGGGAGGGGATCTGCTTTTTCAGCACCTCGAATTTGCTGAGGGAGTTGAGATAGGGGGTATCCATGATCTCCACACCCAGCATGATGCCTGCCCGTTCCGCCATTTTGGCTGCCGCCTTCATCCCGTCGATGAAGTGGCGGTGGGTCTCGTTGCTTTGCGGTTCGTAATAGACGTCGTAGCCCGCCAGCTGGATGCAGCGAATGCCGAGCTTGTACGCCAGATTGATCGCTTTTTCCATGATGATGGCCGCCTGCTTGCGGATGGCCGGATCCTGCGAACCAAACGGAAAGCGGCGATGGGCGCTCAGGCACATGGAGTGCAGCGGTAAGCTGTGCTGCTCGCACAGGCGTCTGAGCCGATAGATTTCGCTATCTGACCAGTCGAGCCGTTGCAGTTTTTCATCTGATTCATCAATGGATATCTCGATGAAATCAAAGCCAAGCTCCTTGGCCGACAGAATTTTCTCTTGCCACTCCAGTGCAGAGGGCATCGCTTTTTCATATAGGCCGAGGCGTAAGGCATGGTCAAAGTGGTGCATACAAGCTCCTGCATTCAGATAGGGAAATAGCGGTTCAATACCTCGAGGATCCCGCCCTCGTCGTTGCTCTCGCAGGTGACCCGGTTGGCCATCTGTTTGACCTCCTGCTCGGCATTGGCCATGGCGATGCCCATCCCCGCGAGGCAGAGCATGGAGGTGTCGTTGTGGTTGTCGCCGATGGCGACCAGTCGTGCCGGGGTGATCCCTTGCTGATCCAGATACTCCTGCAGTCGCGATCCCTTGCTGTTGCCACGGCGGGCAAAATCAACCCGATTGGCCCAGGACTGTTCACCACTGAAGTGTTCGCGTACCCAAGGGTGATGTGAGAAGGCCTGAATGGCGGTGATCTCTCCCTCGGCCACGAACTTCCAGACATGGCTGCTGTTGGCCAACTCCTCTTCAAACGAGTCAACACTGGCTACCTGCGGCTGGATCGGCGGCGCAAAGCTGCTGGCCCACTGCTGCAGGGCCGCCACGTAGCGTACCGGCTGATGAGCGGAGTAGACCATGCGGTCAGTGACATACATGACGAGGTTAAGTCGGTGCTCCCTTGCCAGCGCGATAAAGCGTTGTGCCAGCTGATGGGGAATGGCGTTCTCTGCCAGCACGGCGCGCCGGTCGTAGTCGTAAACGTAGGTGCCGTTGCAGCAGATGATGGGAGTGGTCAGCCCCAGTTCGTGGTGATAGGGGTGGGCGGCTGTGTGGTGTCTGCCGGTGACCAGCATGACGGTGGCCTGCTCCTTGATCCTCATGATGGCCTCTTTGACGGCCGGCATGATGGTGTGAGCACTGGTCAGGGTGGTGCCATCGAGATCGAGGGCCAGGGCGTGATAGCGCATCGTCTGATCTTCTTGTTATCCGGTGAGGTGGGGGCAATAGAGGGGGGGATTGAGATGACGCCTTGCTGGCTCATCTCCATCACCCTCCCTCGTATTACCCGACGTCTGACAGGTCGTGCTTACAGGAAAGATTTGTAAGGCAGCTCCGGCTCGTCGATGAAGATGTCATCGAACCCGCGCGGGTGCTGGTAGTGCAGCTTGCTCTGGTCGGTCGGGAAGGTGTATTTGCCACCGACTTGCCAGAAGAAGGGGCTGAAGCGATAGCCGAGGCGATCTTTTTTCATGTTCCAGAGTACTTCGATCTCGCGGGGATCGCTTTGGAAGTTGGCCCAGATATCGTGGTGGAACGGGATCACCACCTTGGTGTTGAGGGACTCCCCGGCCCGCAAGATGTCTGATGAGGTCATCTTGTCGGTCACGCCGCGGGGGTTCTCGCCATAAGAGAGCAGCGCCACATCGATCTGGTAGTCATTGCCATGCTTGGCGTAGTAGTTGGAGTAGTGAGAATCACCCGAGTGGTAGAGGTTGCCCCCGGATGTCTTGACCAGATAGTTCACTGCCCGATCATCCATGCCATCCAGAATGCTCTTGTCGGTGGAGGATACCCCCGCCGGCAGGGTGACCAGCGCGGTACGGTCAAAGGCATCGAGTACCTGAATGACGATATCGCCCACCGGGATCTCGTCACCTACGCGGGCTACCACGCAACGCTCGGCAGGCACCCCCCAGCGCAACCAGAGGTCGACACAGGCTTTCGGGCCGATGAACTTCACATGCTTCCCACAGTTTTGCAGCACGGCCGCCGCCACATTGACGTCGATATGGTCGGCATGATCGTGGGTAGCGAGCACTGCATCGATATTTTTAATCCCGAAAGGATCGAGCACGAAAGGTGAGGTTCTCAGGTTGGGTTGCAGCTTGCGCACGCCCCCCATCCGCATCATCTGGTGCTGCTTGTTCATGTAGGGATTGCCATGGGTTCGCTTGCCCGTGCCGCACCAGAAGTCGATGGAGATGTTGGTATTGCCGGCAGACTTCAGCCAGATACCGGTGCAACCCAACCACCACATGGCGAAGGTATTCGGTTTGACCTCTTCCTGCTCAATCTCTTCATTCAGCCAGGTGCCCCACTCGGGGAAGGTGCTGAGGATCCACGATTCACGGGTGATTTCTTCAATCTTGCTCATCTCACATACCTTTCTGATTTGGATGGTTCACACAGTGGTGATTCATCGGGTGATGACATGACTTGCATGGTTGCGAGTCAGTGATTTGCTTTGATTGGTTGTGACTATATTACTCACTTTTGTGATTATCAATGATTGTGGTGATTGTTTTGTGAGATTAATTGCGGCATATCACAATCAAGAGATGGGTATGTTTTTAAGTGATTGTATTTATTGAGTTTATTTGTTTTTAGCCTATTTATAGGGATTCTTTGAATCCTTTTATGCAGCTTTGAGTACCCTTTTAACCTAAATTTCACATCCGGATGGTGGAAAAAAGAGATTCTTCCGACCTCGATCTTCATCACAATAAATCACAAAGTGATTATGTATGATTATTTTGGATTTGATAGTGAGTGGTGGCAGTTGAATCTGCTCGCGGGGCGTCAGGTAAAGCAATGCCCATATGAATGGTGAGATGTCGGCACCAATCCAATAGCCATGAGTTGTCCTCATCTGGACGGAGCATAAATATGGAAACCCTCTACAACGCTTTTTACATCTTTTACAGTCAGGTGATGACCAAGGCACCCCTGCTGTTGGGGCTGGTGACCTGTATTGGCTACCTGTTGCTCAAGCAGGATGGCACGACGGTCGTCAAGGGCACCGTTAAGACCATCGTCGGTTTCATGCTGGTGCAGGTGGGTGCCAGTACGCTGGTGGCAGGCTTCAAGCCGGTGGTGGACAAAATTGCGGAATATCATCACCTCACCGGTTCAGTGATTGATCCCTACACCACCATGATGGCGACCATGGAAACCATGGGAGAGAACTACTCCTGGGTCGGCTATGCGGTATTGCTGGCCCTTGCCCTCAATATTCTGCTGGTGTTGCTGCGGCGCTATACCGGGATCCGCACCATCATGCTGACCGGCCACATCATGTTTCAGCAGGTAGGCCTCATCGCGGTCTTCTATATGGTGATGGGCGCCTCGATGTGGGAAACCATCCTCTATTCCGCCGTTATCATGGCGCTCTATTGGGGGATCTCCTCCAACATCATGTTCAAGCCGACTCAGGAAGTGACTGGCGGTGCGGGGTTCTCCATCGGCCACCAGCAACAGGTTGCCTCCTGGATTGCCACCAAGGTGGCGCCGAAACTGGGCAACAAGGAAGAGAGCGTCGATCACCTGAAGCTGCCAAAGTGGCTGCACATCTTCCACGACAGCATCACGGCGACCGCCATCGTGATGACCATCTTCTTCGGTATCATCCTGCTCTCGTTTGGCCTCGATAATCTGCAACAGATGGCGGGTCAGACTCACTGGTCCATCTACATTCTCGAAACCGGTCTCAAGTTTGCGGTCGCCATTCAGGTCATCGTGGTGGGGGTGCGGATGTTCGTTGCCGAACTCTCCGAGGCCTTCAAGGGGATCTCCGAACGGGTCATTCCCAACGCCGTCCTGGCAATCGATTGCGCCGCCATCTACGCCTACTCGCCGAATGCCATGGTCTTTGGCTTCATGTGGGGGGCTATCGGTCAGTTCCTTGCTGTGCTTGCCCTGCTGGCATTCCAGGCGCCCATCATGATTATCCCGGGCTTCATTCCCATGTTCTTCTCCAACGCCACCATAGGAGTGTTCGCCAACCACTTTGGCGGCTGGCGAGCGGTGATGAAGATCTGCTTCGTCATGGGGATCATCGAGGTGCTTGGCTCTGCCTGGGCTATCCACCTGTTCGCGGTCAATGGCACCAGCTTCAACGGCTGGATGGGGATGGCTGACTGGGCGCTGGTATTCCCGGTGATCATGCAGGGCCTCTCGCTATCTTCCCTGTTCTTCGTGGTGTTACTGGCTGGCGCCGGGCTCTATATGTACTTCGCTTCCCGCACCCTGCGGATGGAGGAGGATATGGCTGTCCCGAGTGCCGCCGTGGCAAAAGAAGCGGCCGATCTGCCAGCCTCGCCAGCCGAGAGTACCAAAGGGGGACATGCAGTGCGGATCCTGGCGGTATGCGGCAACGGTCAGGGCTCATCCATGATGATGAAGATGAAGATCGGCAAGTTTCTCGAGCAGCGTGGCGTGCCCCATGTCATGGACTCCTGCGCCGTGGCCGATTACAAAACCAAGTTGCAGACCACCGACATCATCGTCTCTTCCAAGCATCTTGCCGGCGAGATGAGCCCCGGTGAGGGCAAATTCGTGCTGGGCGTACAGAACATGCTCAACCCCAATTCGTTTGGTGATGAACTGCTGGGCATCATCAAGAACAACTTTGCAAATTAAGCCGATGAGCCTCGCGGCATGTGGCCGCGGGCAAGGAGAACAAGATGAAATTCAAACAATCTCTGATGGAAAACAACTCTGTATTGCTCAATGCGGCCGCCAGCGACTGGCGCAGCGCCATCAAGCTGGGCACCGACATGCTGATCCGCTCCGGTGCCGTGGAGCCGCGTTACCACGATGCGATCATCGGCAGCATTGAAAAGATGGGGCCCTATATCGTGATTGCCCCCCAATTCGCGATGCCCCATGCAAGGCCGGAGGATGGAGTCAATCGCACGGCGTTTGCACTGGTCACCCTGACTACGCCGGTGAAATTTGAAGGGGAAGAGGAGCCGGTGGACGTGCTGGTGACGCTGGCGGGCAGTACCTCGGATGAACACATGGAGGGGCTGATGGAGGTGACTCAGGTGCTGGAGGATGAAAACAGCGAGAGCGGGATCAACCTCGAGAAGCTGCGAACGTGCCAGAGCACGGCAGATGTATTCACCGTCATTGATCAGGCGCTGGCGCAAGTGGTCTGAGGCACCCAACGCGGCCCCGCAAGGGGCCCAGGAGAACGAAATGTACAACTCATTGAAAGAGGCGGTACTGGAGGCCAACCTGCTGTTGCCCCGATACGGTCTGGTTACCCTGACTTGGGGCAATGTATCCCAGATTGATCGCAATCTGGGCGTGGTGGCCATCAAGCCGTCGGGGGTCTCTTACGACAATATGACCGTTGACGATATTGTGGTGGTTGATTTGGCAGGTCAGATCGTCGATGGACATTTATCCCCGTCCAGTGATACCGCAACCCATCTGGTTTTATATAAAGCGTTTAAAGGCATTTCCGGTATTGTGCACACCCACTCCCGTCATGGCACTATTTGGGCGCAAGCAGGAATGGATATTCCCGCCTTGGGTACCACCCATGCCGATTATTTCTATGGCGATATTCCCTGCACCCGTCCGCTGACCGAAGATGAAATTCGCGTTGATTATGAAAAAAATACCGGCAAGGTCATTGTCGAAGAATTTCAGCGACGGGATCTGGATCCGCAGGCCTTGCCAGGCGTGGTCATTACTGGCCATGCTCCGTTTTGCTGGGGCAAGAGTGCGGTGGATGCGGTGCACAATGCGCTGGTGCTGGAGGAGGTCGCCACCATGGCGCTGGCAACCAGAGCGTTGAATCCTGCCATCCATATTGCGCAGGAGTTGTCTGACAAACACTATTTCAGAAAACATGGTGAGAATGCCTATTACGGCCAGCGCTAATTAGTTGACCCGTTATTTAAATTGCCCATCTATTTATGTTAGTGACGTCAGGTTACGGCCCTTTATCGACCTTAAATCAATGGGCCCATTCATTCTGCCAAGGTTTTAAATTGAGGAAATATAGTATGACCAAACCCATGTTACAGATTGCTCTGGATTCTACCGATCTTGCTACCGCCGTGGATATTGCCGATCGCGTCGCCAGTTATGTCGAGGTGATCGAGGTCGGCACTATTCTGGCTTTTGCAGAAGGGATGTCTGCGGTACGCACCATGCGCGAGCGTCATCCTGATCACATTATCGTGTGTGATATGAAGACCACAGACGGTGGTGCCATTTTGGCTCGCATGGCCTTCTCGGCCGGAGCTGACTGGATCACGGTATCGGCTGCCGCACATGTCGCTACCATTGTTGCCTGCAAGAAAGTCGCGGACGAGTTTGGTGGGGAGATCCAGATCGAGATCTATGGCAACTGGACGCTGGATGATGCCAAACAGTGGGCCGATATGGGGATCACCCAGGCTATCTATCACCGCTCGCGGGATGCCGAGCTGGCCGGGGTCAGCTGGACCCAGGCCGATTTGAGCAAGATGCGGGCACTCTCCGAGCTTGGGCTGGAGCTGTCGATCACCGGCGGTATCGTGCCGGAAGATATTCATCTGTTTGAAGGGATCCGGGCCAAGACCTTTATCGCCGGGCGGGCATTGGCATCGGAAAGCGGTCAGGCAACCGCCGAAGCGTTACGCCGAGAGATAAGCAAATATTGGTAACGGAAACAGGATGGCGGCACTTGTACCGCCATCCTGTCTCTTCTCTCATATTCTCTTGCCTGCCAGCCTCATCCCTGTTCACTGCTCTCCTTTTTCCATCGGCAATGTTTTGGTTATTTCGATCTAATTCGTGTCACACCGCCATTCCCGATAGCTGGCGAGGCGGTAGCCGCGCTCGGTGATAAGGGCGGGCAGGGACGGGCCGGTCAGGATCGCCAGTTCGTTGAGGCGGGGCTGGCAGTAGGAGCTGCCCTGCATCTCCAGATCGATAAAGGAGGGGTGGCACATGATCTCGAGCGAATTGGCCCCCAGTTCACTGGCCTCATCGAGCAGTTGCAGCAGGCTGGCTTGGGTCAGCTGCGCGCCGTAGAAGCGGTCGTCGAACCGATCGCAGCTTTGCGGGTGGTTGACGGTCAGGCCGTGGCGGGCTATTTCGTCCCGGTCGATGCGAAGGGGCAGTTCATGCGCTTTGGCGAAAGCCTCCACCAGCGGGTAGAGTGTCGGCAACATATGAACATGGTGGTGGCTGTCGATATGGGTCGGCTGCTTGCCGAAGATCGCGACAAAACGCTGATACTGACTCGCCAGCTCGCCGGATATCTCGGCCAGATCCAGCTCTCCCGCCTCGCTCTTGTGCCAGATCCCCTTGTTGAGCTCGCCCTGTTCGTTCACCAGCGAGGTGAGCGGCGTGAGCGGCTTCCCCCAGCTGAGCATAAAGTGCAGCCCGACTGGCAATTCGGGGAGGCGTTGGGCCAGCCAGGCGGCATGCTCGATGGCGGGGGAGGTGACAATCGCAGTGGTGGAGCTGACGACCCCGTGCTCGAACGCCTCTACGATGCCGTAGTTTTGGGCGCGGCAGAGGCCGAAATCGTCGGCGTTGATGATCAATCTCTTGCTCATGACAGTTCTCTTGCGGTTAAGCGCCCCGCTGGTTCGGGCGGGGCGTGCTGGCCTCAGGCGAGGGCGTCGATGGCGGCGGCGAAGTTGGGCAGGTGTTCGCGGTGGGCCAGCAACAGCTCGCGGGAGACGATGCGGGCATCGTTGTCTGAGTGGATCAGCGGGTTGAGGTTCATCGCCAGCAGCAGGTCATCGAAGTCGCCACTGATGGCAGCCTTGGTGGCGGCTATCTCGAAGCTCTTGATGAGGTGCACCAGCCCGTTCACTTTGTCGTCAAAGCGGGTGAGGCGCGGGTGGGGGATGGCACCGTCACGCCCGATAAGGCAGCTCATCTCCACCGTCCAGTCGGCCGGGATATTGGTGACATGGCCCTGATGGGGCACGATGACGTAGTGCTCGCTCTGCTTGTCGTTGTAGATGGCGCTGATCACTTCGCAGGCTGCATCGGAGTAGTAGGCGCCGCCACGCAGCTCCAGCTCCTTGGGCTTTTCGCATAGCTCGGGGTTCTGGTAGAGCTCGAACAGTTTCTTCTCGACCTGCTGCACCACTTGAGCCCGGGCGCCGCCTTTATAGAACTCGCCCATCTCGATCCCCAGCATCTCTTTCTCCTTGAAGTAGTAACGCAGGTAGGAGCAGGGAAGCAGGCGCAAGCCGCGGATAAAACCGGGGTCGAACGGCAAATCGAAGATGTTCTTGACCGAGCTGGCGCGGGTCAGGCTGCCATCGGCGACCCCTTCCAGCAGCTCGTCAAAGCGGGATTCACCGTTGACCAGCACATCGCCGATAAAGACCAGATGATTGAGGCCGAACAGATCCATGGAGAGGTGATCCTGCTCGGTCAGTTTGAGGGCATCGCGCACGAACATCTGCATACCGACCGGAATGTTGCACACCCCGATAAAGCGGCGGAAGTTGGTATGACGGCGCACCGCTTCGGTCACCATGCCGGCCGGATTGGTGAAGTTAATCAGCCAGGCATCCGGACAGAGCGCCTCGATGTCGCGGATGATGTCGAAGATGACCGGTATGGTGCGCAGCCCCTTGAACAGGCCGCCTGCGCCGTTGGTCTCTTGCCCCAGCATGCCGTGGCTCAAGGGGATGCGCTCATCCTTCTCCCGCGCCTGCAGCTGGCCGACCCGCAGCTGGGTGGTGACGAAGTGGGCACCCACCAGTGCCTCTCGGCGATCCAGGGTTTTGTGCAGGGTCATGGGGATGCCAGCCTGACGGATCATCCGCTGGCAGAGGTCGAAGATGATGTTCAGTTTCTCTTCGCCAGCGGGAATATCCACCAGCCACAGCTCGCTGATGGGCAGCTCGGCATACCGCTTGATGAAACCATCGACCAGCTCGGGGGTGTAGCTGCTGCCGCCGCCTATGGTGACTACCTTGATCTTCTCGCTCATAAATCCCTCTTCATCGATCTTTCTAGGTTTGATGGTGGCCGCTCTGTCTTCATGGTGAGAGGGGCCGCAGCCGCCTGTGGCAGGGGCTGGTCACAATGGATTGGTTCTCTTGAACCGGGTTGTTTAGGTCAGCAACTCGCTGGTCTCAGGCTGAACTTTCGAATTTCGGATAGAGATATTTGCGGTAACTGCCCGGGGTAAACGAGGTGAGCTTCTTGAAGTTTTTGATAAAGAGGCTGACGTCGTTGTAGCCGGTCTCGAAGGCGATATCGGCCACCGAGTTGTTGGTCACCTCCAACTGCATCTTGGCGTAGTTGATCCGGATCTCATTGATGATCTGCATCGGCGTCTTGTTGTAGTAACGCCGGGTGGCCCTGGTCAGATACTCCTGGCTCTTGCCACAGAGGGAGACCATATTGGCCAGCGCATCCTCGGCAAAGAGGGGGCGATCGTGCATCCGCTCCACGGTTTCGTGGAGCCAGAGCGGAAGATCATCGCTAGCGGAGGTGTCCTTGTAGTGACGCAGCCGGTTCATCACCGCGTAGGTCACCACTTCGAGAAATTCGGTCAGCGCCTCTTCCCTAAACCCCGGCGAGACCAGCACCGACTCGATGTAGCTGAGGAACTCGCTCTTGAGCGCATAGGCCTGTGAGGCGATGAAGTGTTCCGGCAGCAGGTATTTGAAGTGCTCGTCAAAATAGGTACGGGTGATCCCGACGTTGAAGATGCGGGTGGTGCCGAACTCGTAGAAGCTTTGATGGCGGGAGCCGAGGGGGATAAACACCACGTCCCCCCGCTCCAGCAGCACCCGCTTGCCGTTGACCTCCTGATAGTAACGACCGGTCAGTACCAGGGTGAACTCGTAGTAGTCGTGCTGGTGCAAACCGGTTCCGCTCACCTGTTTGTTGTAGATGAACATGTGGAATGGTTTGTTGTTAAACAGTTCGGTTTCCCGGATTGTTTTAACGCTCATGAGTCGCTTCCTGATCTGCGGGCCGATGACGGGGCCTCTCGCCCCGTCCGGAGGTTATTGGTTCTGCAGCTTTTCGTGCAGCTCGATCAGCTCGCTGATCAGCTCACGGGCCAGCATGGAGGTCATCAGGTGATCCTGGGCATGGACCAGCACCAGGGTGACCGGGATCTTGCCTTCCCCCTGATCGTCCTCGATCAGCTGGGTCTGCACCAGATGGGCGGCATTGAGCGCCTCGCGGGATTGGGCCATCAGCTGGTGAGCGGCGGCCAGATCCCCCTCCTTGGCCTTTTTCAGCGCGGTGTAGGCGAGACTGCGAGCCTGCCCGGAGTTGATGATGAGCCCCATTACCACCTCTTCCAGATCGTTGCTGGTGGTGGCCTCTTCAGTGATGTTGTCCAGATCGAACATGTGTCGTTCCTTACGTAAATGCGTTAATTAAAACCATGGTTGCGCGCTACCTCGGCAAACCAGTAGCCGCTCTTCTTGATGGTGCGCTGCTGGCTCTCCAGATCGAGGCGGACGAAGCCGTAACGGTTCTTGTAGGCGTTGAGCCACGACCAGTTGTCGATAAAGGTCCACAGGTGATAGCCGCGACAGGCACTGCCCTCTTCCAGTGCGCGATGCAGCCACTGGAGGTGCTCGCGAATGAACTGGATGCGGTAGTCATCCTCCACCCGTCCCTCGGGACCGATAAAGCGCTCTTCCCCTTCGACCCCCATGCCGTTCTCCGAGATGTAGCAGGGCAGGTTGCCGTAGTTGACTCGCAGGTCGGTGAGGATGTCGTAGATCCCTTTTTCGTAAATCTCCCAGCCTCGGTGGGGGTTCATCTTGCGGCCCGGCATCTCGTAGTAGTCGAACAGATCTTCCGGCGTGCGCGGTACACCCTGCCACGCCACCTCTTTTGCCTTGACCCGGCGCGGCTGGTAATAGTTGATGCCGAGGATATCCACCTTGCCGGCGGCGAGCAGCGCCTTGTCACCCTCTTCGATCTGCGGCAGCAAGTCGTACTGCTCTAGCAGCGCGACCAGCTCGGGATCGTAGCTCCCCTTCAGGGCAGGATCGAGGAAGCTCTTGTTGAGCAGCAGATCCGCGATGCGGGAGGCGGCGAGATCTGCCGGATCCTGCGAGCGGGGATAGGTCGGGCTCAGGTTGAGGATGATGCCGATCTCGCCATCATGCTGGCAGGCGCGATAGGCCTGCACGGCACCAGCATGGGCCAGCGCGGTGTGGTAGGCGACGGTGGCCGCCCTACCAAAATCGACCACGCAGGGGTAGTGGTAGTGGCCAAGGTAGCCGCACTCGACCGGCACAATCGGCTCGTTGAAGGTGAACCAGTGCTTGATGCGACCGCCAAACAGGTCGAAGCAGCGGGTGGCGTAGCGCACATAGGCGGCCACCACTTCCCGGCTCTCCCAGCCGCCACGCTCCTGCATGCACATCGGCATGTCGAAGTGGTAGAGGTTGATAAGCGGGGTGATCCCCTCGGCCAGCAGCCGGTCAAAGACGGCGTTGTAGAAGCTGACCGCCTCCTTGTTGATTTCGCCCACCCCGTCCGGGATCAGCCGTGACCAGGAGATGGAGGTGCGAAAACTGTTGTGCCCCAACTGCTTGAGCAGCTTGATGTCGCTCTCGAAGTTGTCATAGAAGGTGGAAGTGTCGGTCGGGCCGACCCCGTTGTGGAAACGCTGCGGTTCGATGGAGAACCAGTAGTCAAAGATATTGGCGGATTTGCCGCCGCGGTTGGCGGCGCCTTCCATCTGCGGGGCCGAGCTGGCGCTGCCCCACCAGAAGTTATCCGGAAAACGATACTGCATGGGTTACTTCTCCAGGCTGTTAGGGGAGGAGTTTTGCTCCTCCCTTGCTGTCATTGGAATGGCTGTTATCAGAACTTCAGAGCCAGAGCGATATCCTCTTCGCTCTCCTCTTCTTCATCGATGACGTTCTGCGCTTTGTTGGCAATCAGCACGAAGGGGATATACATCATGGTCGCGACACCCAGGTTGAATATCGCCAGACAGAAGGCGGCCACACTGCCGTTGGTGTTGAAGAAGGCACCCAGGCCGGTCGGCATGGTCCATGGCGCTATGTTGGTGATGGGCGGGATGATCCCGGCGTAGTAGGCCGCCATGGTGATCCCCATCAGTACCGGGTGCACCAGGATGAAGGGCACCAGCAGGATGGGGTTCATGATGACCGGCAAGCCGAACAGAATGGGCTCGTTGATCTGGAACATGCCGGAGGGCAGACCCAGCTTGGCGACCTGACGGTAGTCATCGCGACGGGAGACCATAAAGATGGCGATGATGAGGCCCAGCGTGGCACCGGTGCCGCCGAGGAAGACGAAGGAGTCGGTGATCGGCTTGGCCCAGAAGTGGAACTGCTTGCCTGCCTCCAGCGCCGCTTCGACCGAACCGTACTGGTTGTAGAGGGCTACGTTTTCCAGGGCGAAGGGGAAAAGTACGCCTGACTCCAGCGCTGTGAGCGCCAGCATGCCGTGTACACCGAAGAACCAGAGGAAGGAGGAGAAGATCACATAGACCCAGCCCACCAGACCCCCCATATTGGCCAGTGGGGTGGAGATACTGTCCATGATCAGCTGGTGAAAGTTGGTGCCAGCATTGTTCAGCAGGTAGGAGATCACCCCCATGATGGAGAGGATGATAAAGCCCGGGATCAAAGCCGAGAAGGAGCGGGAGACAGAAGCTGGAACGCTGTCTGGCAGGGTTATGACCCAGTTGCGACGGACGATAAAGGCGAACATTTCGGCCACGGCGATACCGATCAGCATGCCGGAGATGATGTTGGCTCCGCCCAGCCAGTTGGCGCCGACCGCATAGGCTTCGCCCACGCTGAACGGCGTGACGGTCATAAAGGCTGCAACCGACAGCAAACCGGAGGCCAGGGGGTCGCTCTTGCGCTCTTCGGCCAGTGCCAGACCAATAAAGAAGGGGGCCATCAGGGACATGATCCCCAGGGTGCCGTTATAGACGTTGCCGCCGATGCTCTTGAGGCCATCAAGGATGGCGATGGTGGCGGGATCGATCCGCACGCCGATGGAGTAGAAAAAGGAGCCTTCGCCAAAGCTCAGAAAGACGTTGTTGATGAGAACAAACATGGCCCCGACCAGCGTCAGGGGCATCAGCTTGATAAAACCGTTCTTGATGGCGTTGACATGAGGTTGTTTGCCCAGCTTGACGGCTATGGGCAGTATGACCTTCTCCAACGATGCGATGATGTTACTCACAGGGGTCTCCTTACTGCGCGAGGCTCTTCTTGATGGAGGCTACCGCCGCCTTCAGTACGCCGAGGCCATCGACCTTGCCGTAGAGCAGGGTGTCGATCACCTCGACCGGCTTGCCAGGCAGTTGCTGCTGGATCTCCGGCAGCATGTAGGCGATTTGCGGGCCCAACAGCACCAGATCGGCATCCTGTCCCTTCTCACCAGCCAGGGTCTCCGGGTAGGCATCGATCAGCACCGGCACATCATATTTTTCCGCCTGCGCCTTCATCTTTGAAACCAGCAGTGAAGTGGACATTCCGGCAGAGCAAAACAGGTAGATACGCTTCTTTTCCATAACCCTTCCCTCAACGCTTGAAAACCAAATGAACAGATCGGTCGAGATGCTTGTCTGTCGTGCTAGCAAGACAAATCAATCATCTCCAATTGACCTCATTGTACAGACCTCTAGGTTTCATTTGGTATCTGGATGCTTATATCAATTGTCTCTGATTGACTTGTGGTTTTGCCGTTGGTCACATTTTTGATGGGCAGGCGCAGAGGAAATGAGATGGAAGGGGGCGTAATGAGGATGTTTATCTTGGTTTAATCGTTATTTTTCAGTTGGTTATTTTTATTGTTTTGACTGTTGCGAAAATTTCGGTGGAAAAGATCAATAACGGGTGGTGGCTCACATTTCACACTGGATGCAATCTTATTGATATTTGGTTTTGCGGGGATGGGTTGCCATTTTTTCAGTATGGTGCGAGCTCATTGACCATTGGTGGCAAATGATTGACGAGGGAGGCAGGCTTTTGCCGTACTGAACGGGCTGGTGGAGAGGGGTAGCAGGCACTTTGCTGGGGTTGTGGCGCCAAGTGAGTGCTGAATTAGTAAGGAGTGAATGAGCAAGGGCTGAGGGGGTCAGAGCTGTGAGAGGAGAGGGTACATAGGGGGAAAAAGCCGACCCCGGATTGGCTCCGGGGTCGGCGGGGGCGTTAGATCCGGCCCTGATAGCGCAGGGGGAAGCGGCCCTGACTGTCGGGCTGGCCGAGGAAGGGGAGCCCCTGTTGCATCTGCGGTGGCAGTTCTGGGCCCGGCTTCAGGGTGCCCTGGAACAGGTATTGGCCATTGGGTTGCAGCTCGAGGCGACCCATGGTCTGCACCGCATCCGAGCCCTGCTTGAGTTCGGCCACCAGTTTGGAGTCGAGGCAGGTGAGCTTCAGCTCAGGATCGGCCAGATCCAGCTTGCCCGCCGGGGTATCGGCGCTGGCGTTGTACCAGTCGAGGTTGCCGTAGAGGTTGTCACACCAGGGGTTGCCCTGGGCAAATTGCTCCACTTTGAGCTGCAGCTGGCCGTTGACGGAGATCGGGATCGGCAGGCGCATCGGCACCCGGCTCAGCAACCAGGGGGCGGGGGCGTTGAGGGTCAGATCCCGGCCGAAGGCGGCGCCATTCCACCCGACAACGCCCTGACCATTGAGTCCGTTGCGATCGCCAAAGCGAATGGCCACTTCGGGGGCGAAGCGCAGCAGCGACCAGCCGTTGAGATCCCAGCGCAGCTGGTTCACCGATTCGCTGGCATATTGCAGTCGGGCAATCTGGCCACTCCAGAGGGTGCCGCTCACCCCTTCCAGTTTCAGCAGGTTGGCAACGTTGGCAGGCAGCGGCAGATGGTGAGTCACCAGTGCCGCGGGCAGGGTGGCCAGCAGGAAGAGCAGATAGGCTGCCAGAAACAGGCTGGCAATCAGGATGCGTTTTTTCATTGTGGACGACTCAACTGCAAACGTCTGACCTTGACCAGACCCGGGGCCAGATCCTCGCGGGCGATCTCGATGATTTGAACCTGAATGCCGTGCTGCTCCACCAGCGTGGAGAGCCAGAGCAGCAAGTCATCGAACTGGACCGTGTCGATCCACACTTGCAGCTCCTGCGCCTGGGGTTGCAGCCGGGCAATCTTGATCTTGTGGTTGAAGGCGGTGCGGTTGACCACCCCTTCCAGGGTGCCGCTGGTGTCGATCTGGCGACCCGAGCCACCCTGCATGGCCAGCACCTCTTCCCCCTTCTCCTTGAGCCAGGCGAGGGTCTGCTGCTGGTTTTGCACCTGCCGCTCCCGCTCCGTGATGCGGTTGGCGATGGGTTGCCAGACGCTCCAGTAGAAGAGACCGACCAGCAGCAGAACGCCGCCTGCGGCCACCAGCCGCTGTTCCCGTGCGGTGATGCCGTGCCACCAGCTCTGCAATTTTTCCATCATGATGATTTACCCTTGAGCACCAGTGCGCCCTCTACCTTGCCCTCGGTGCTGCGCACCTCGCCTTGCTGTACCTCGAATTGCTTGCCAGCCAGCTCACGGAACCGCTCGATCTCGGCAAAGCCGGGAGCGGTCACCTGCAGCCTCAGCTCGCGGCGACTGGCATCAAAGCGCATCACCTGTGGCTTCAGGCCGGGTACTTCGGCAAAGGTGGGGGCCAGCTCGGTGAGCATCAGCAGCACGCCGTTTTGCGGGGCTTGTCCCATCTGTTGCAGATGCTGGTTCATCTGGCTGCGCACGTTCACGATGCGGCTCTCACCCGGGAAGATGCGGGTATAGACGGCGCGGATCTCCGCTTTCAGCGCCTTGTCCTGCTCGGTGAGCTGATAGAGCTGCACCCCGCGCTGGCCGAGGGCCACCAGCAGCAACAGGCCGGCGGTGATGGCTACCTTGCGCCACTGCAACCAGTAGCGGGCATATTCGGTCTGCGGCCGGTAGGGGCCGGTCAGCAGGTTGGCCCGGCAGGTGAGGGCCCCCTTGGCCAGCAGCAGCATGGGGAGTTCGGGCTCCGCCGCCTGCCAGTTGGCGGTGGCAATGGCGGGCACCGGGGTGTGGCTGTGGATGGTGACCGGCTCCGCTTCGGTTGCCAGCAAGATAGCCAGCAGCGGTTCGTCGGCGACGATCCCCTGACAGGGGCCCTGGCGTACCAGCCACTCGCTGCCGAGTTGCAGGGCTGACCAGCCATCCGCGGCCTGTGGCAGCGCCAGCACATCGGGCAGCAGTTGCAGGCTTTTGAGGCCAGCGGCATCGAGCCAGCCGAGCCACTCGGCCATCTTCTGCCGATCCACCGCCATCAGGTCGACCTGTTGCCCTTCGTGGGCCAGCACCACCAGATGGAGCTCGTCCACGTCGGAGGCGATCTGCTCCTCTAGCAGGTAGGGGAGGGCCGCCGCCGACTGGCGGTTGTAGCGACCCGGCAGGGTGACGCGCCGGAAGATCAGATCGCTGCCCGGCACTAGCGTGACCACAGGGCGGCCACCGGCCCGCTCCTGCAGCTCGCCCAGGGCATCGGCCGAGGGCAGGGTGCCGGAGGCGATGATCTCCTGCTCCTGACCGGACCAGACCAGCCAGGCTACGGGTTGTTGTTTATTGGTCCCCAGTCGGATGACCAGACTTTCGTTCACGCCTCTCTCTCCTGCGATACCGGTTTGCAAAGGGCGTTGTGCGCCCTGGCAACCGGTGCGCAGCCCGCAGGCTGCATCCAACATCTCTCGTACCCGCGGGCGATGGCCTGCAGGTGCGCTGTTTATTCGGCGCCGCTACTGAGGCGGCGCAGCATCACCAGTTTATTGTCCTTGCCCCGCTGGAACAGGGTTTCGAGCCAGGCCCGGTTATCGCCGACCTCGGCCACGACTCGGGCTTCGAAGAAGTTGCTCTTGACCACCAGCGCATCTTTCAGTCCTTTCACCGAATCGACCGGAGCGAGCATGTCTGTCATCAGCTTGCTCTCTTTCCACCCCTTCTGTGGCCGCTCGTTCAGCACCCGCTTGGCGTCATCCAGCCCGATAGTACCCAGATAGAGGGCGACCAGCAGCTCGGGGCGCTGGGGGGCAAGGGTATTGATATTGATCTTCAACTTGTCGTTGGGCAGGGTGCAGACATAGGGGGCCAGTTTGGCATAGACCTTGGCCGTCACCCCGCGCACCGCCCGCAGCTCATCCTTGCCCAGCATCCACTGGTTGGCGGTCAGATAGGGTGGCTTGAGCCCCTCGTAATAGGCGTCCTCTGCACCAAGGCTGGAGACCAGCACAGTATCCTTGTCGGTCCAGTCACGGATGGCATCGGTGAGCTGGGCTGCCTCGTAATCATCCATCGCCAGCTGTTTGAGCAGTTCGCGAAACACCTGCACCGGATAGGGTTGCTGCGCCAGCTCCTCGCCGCTCCCCGCCTTGGAGGCCACGCTCAGGCTGTTGAGGTTGAAGCAGGATTGCAGGTCGGTCACCTCGCCCTTGAGCTGGCCATCGTCCACCGGAAATACAGTGTTCTTGCGGGCCCAGTTCTGGCTGAGGTTGACCACCTCGGGATTGTCCTTGAAATCCTGCGTCAGCACCTTGCTCACCAGCGCTTCTGCCGAGAGGGCATACCACCACGCCTGTTTGCCTGTGGTGATGTTGGCGGTGCGGCGCAGCTCAAGCTGCAGGCGGCCGCTCATATTGCTGGCAATGATCACCATCACCGAGAGGATCAGCAGCACCACCAGCAGCGCCATGCCGCGCTGGCGACCGGGAGCAGCGAGATTAGCCCGCATTGGCGCCCCCTCCGTTCTGGCTGTCACCATTACCGCCATTGGTATTGCCGTTGCCGCCGTTGTTCCCGTTATTGCTGTTGTTGCCGCCCCCCTGGTCGGGGTTGCTGCTCTGGCTGTTCTCTTCGGCGCGCTGGCCACCGGCGCCAATCAGGAACTGACGACGAATGGTGCCGTAATCTTCCAGATCCAGCTCCACTGCCAGTCCGTGGGGCAGCACGCTGCGCTGGGTCCACTCCTCTTTCCAGTTGCCCTTGTCGAAGAAGTAGAGGCGAAACGCCGTGACTCCCGCCAGCACCGGCTGGATGCGTGGCTCGGTGCCGATCACCGGATCCGGATAGAGATAGCTCAGGCGCTCCAGCTTCTGATCCTTGAGACGCCAGCCGACCCGTTGCAGATGGGAGCGGGGCAGCATGCCGTCCGGGTTGAGCCAGCCGCTGCGCATAAAGGCCATGCCCCAGTCATCGCTCTGCTGGCCGAACCGGGAAGCCGCCAGCAGCACCTTGTTGTTCTCCCCTTCGATGCGACCGCTGCGCGGCACCATCTGGGTGATGTCTCGCTCCAGCAGGGTGAAAGCGAGTTGCAGTTCGTTGAGGCGGGCCTCCTTGCGCTTGGCCACCTCGTCGCTGGTGAGCACCCCCTGCAGCACCTGATAGGCACCCATGCTGAGAGTGGCGAAGATGGCGATCGCCACCAGCATTTCGAGCAGGGTGAAACCGGCATGGCGGACGGGGCGAGGCGTGCGGGCAACATGCTGGGTCATCGGCTGATATAGGTCCGCATCATGGCGACCGGGTTCTCGGCCTTGGCCTCGGTGCGCACTTCTATATCGAGCGCCCGGAAGTTGTTGTCGGCGGTGGCGACGCCGCGATAGCGCCAGTACCAGGTGCTGCCCGCCATCTGCTCATCCCCTTCCACCCAGCTGTCGCCGGGCCACTTGTTCTCGAGCTTCTGTTGCACCAGCTGGTTCTCTACCACCCAGGTGGCGAGTGTCTTCTGCTCCAGATAGTTGAGGGCCGAGAGGTGTTCGCTGGCGGTTTTCATTACCGCGAGACCCGCGATGGCAAAGACGGCCAGTGCGACCATCACTTCGAGTAAGGTCATGCCACGCGCGTTCATCGTGCCACCTGTTGAGGGTGTGGTTGGCACAGAAGTAGCGCCACCATGACTCCTTTCTCAAACAACGTCATGCTGCGGGCGTTCATTCGCTCACCTCTTCATCTTCATCGCCGGTGAGCAGGGTGAGGCGGCCGAACTCGTCCCCCTTGACGATGCGGGTGTAGCGGGTATCGTCATCCTGCTGGGTGAAGGTGAGCACGAACGGGCTCAGCTCGCCGCCCGGGAAGATCAGCAGCTGCGGCGTGCGCTCCTTCTCGTCGCGCTTCTGTTCGGTCTTTTCGTCGGGGTCCGGCTGCCAGCCAAAGCCTTCCAGCTCCAGCGCCAGCGTCATGTTCTCGGCCAGTTGCACCGGCCCCAGCTGCTTATCGCCAGTCAGGGCCAGCCACTTGCGATCCTTGGCCTGACGCTGCATAAACTGCCAGCCGTTATCCTCGATGCGAATGCCTACCAGCCGACCATCCATCACCGCATACTCCTGCGCCAGCTGCAGCGTCGCCATCAGGCGACGCGCCTGCTTGTCCAGCTCCCTATCCCCTCTGGCGCCTCCCATGCTGAGAGTGACGGCGGTGGCCACCAGCCCCATCAGCATGGCGACCAGCAACACTTCCAGCAGGGTAAAGCCGGATTGGCGATGAAAGGAGAGAGAGCGCTTCATGCAGTCAGCTCACAAGGAGTGCGGTGGCGACATATCACTTATTGGAAATCCTTCAGGTTCCAGTTGCCGATGTCGTCATCGGTACCGGCTTCGCCATCCAGACCCATGGAGAAGATGTCGATCTTGCCGAACTGGCCCGGGCTCAGCAGCTGGTACGGGTTGCCCCAGGGATCTTGCGGCAGGCGCTTGATGTAGCCGCCATCTCGGTAGCTGCGCGGCGCCGGATCGATGGAGGGCTTGGTCACCAGCGCGTCCAGACCCTGTTCGGTGGTCGGGTAGCGGTTGTTGTCCAGCTTGTACATGTCGAGGGCATTTTCCAGCGCCACGATATCGGAGACCGCTTTCTGCTGGTCAGCTTTCTCCTTGTTGCCCATCAGGTTGGGCACCACCAGACTGGCCAGAATGCCGAGGATCACGATGACCACCATGACTTCCAGCAAGGTAAAACCGGATTGACGACGTTTGTTCATGAGTTGCTCCGTAACGAATGAGATGGGATGGCCCATCAGAGAGTGATCACTGGGTGGGTTCGACGGGCCGCCAGCGGCGCCACCGAACACCGGAAACTTACATATTCACCATATTGTTGAGCTCGAGGATCGGCTGCAGGATCGACATCACGATAAACAGCACCACCCCGGCCATGGAGACCACCAGCATGGGTTCGAACACCCCGAGGGCGATATTGACCTGGGATTCAAACTCCCGATCCTGGTTGTCCGCCGCCCGCTCCAGCATGCTGTCGAGCTCGCCGCTCTGCTCGCCGGAGGCGATCATGTGCAGCATCATGGGCGGGAAAATCTTGGTCTCGGTCAGCGACTTGCGCAGACTGGTCCCCTCGCGCACCCGTTCGGCGGCCTCGAGAATGCGCATTCTGGCAAAGTCGTTGGAGAGCACTTCGCCGGAGATCTTCATCCCCTCCAGCAGGGGCACCGCGCTGGCGTTGAGGATGCTTAACGTGCGAGCGAAGCGGGCGGTGTTGAGACCGCGACTGACCCGGCCAATCACCGGCAGGCCGAGCAGCACCTGATGCCAGCGTCGGCGACGCTTTTCATCGGTGAGCCACCAGCGCCAGACAAAGCTGCCAAGGAAGATCAGCAGCAGGAACCAGAGGCCGTAGGCCTGCATCAGTTCGCTGGTACCGATGAGAAAACGGGTGGTGCCCGGCAGCTGCTGGCCCATGTGTTCAAACTGGGCCACCACCTTGGGCACTACGGCGGTAAGCAGGATCGAGATAACCCCGATAGCCACGCAGGTAAGCACGATGGGGTAGATCATCGCCTGCAACAGCTTGGTGCGCATATGCTGGCGCTGTTCGGTGTAGTCGGCGAGGCGGTTGAGCACCTTCTCCAGATGGCCCGATTTTTCACCGGCCGCCACCATGGAGCGAAACAGCTGGTCGAACACATGGGGAAAAGCCCCCAGCGAGTCGGCCAGCGAATACCCTTCTACCACCTTGCTGCGCACGGTCGCCACCAGAGAGCGCAAGTGGGCCTTTTCGCACTGCTCGGCCACCGCCTTGAGCGCCTCTTCGATGGTGAGACCGGCCCCCACCAGAGTGGCCAGCTGGCGAGTGATCAGAGCCAGCTCGGCAGTGCTGGCACCACGACGAAACAGGGCGAAGCGGGTCGCTTCCCTTTTCGCCTTCTCGGTGGTCTCGTTCACCTCGAGGGGGGTGAGCCCCTGTTCGCGCAGCAGCTGGCGAACCTGTCGGGCCGAGTCGCCCTCCATCACACCGCTCTTGCTGCGCCCCTTGTTGTCGAGGGCCTTGTATTCGAATGCAGCCATCTCAATCTTCCCGGGTCACGCGCAGCACCTCTTCGAGGCTGGTCTGCCCCTTGAGCACCTTGTCGATGCCATCACGGCGGATGCTTGGGGTGTGGCCGCGGATCAGTCGCTCGATGGCGAGCTCGCCGCTGGCACTGTGAATGGCTTCACGCACTGCTTCGTCGATCACCACCAGCTCGTGAATGCCGGTCCGGCCACGGTAGCCGGTGTGGTTGCACAGCTCGCACCCGACCGGACGCCACACCTGCTGATCGGGGGCCAGCTCGATCCCCATGGCAAGCCGCTCCTGCTCGGTGATGGGGCGCGGGGCACGGCAATCGGGGCAGAGGGTTCGCACCAGCCGCTGGGCCAGCACCGCCAGCAGGGACGATGAGAGCAGGAAGGGTTCGATCCCCATGTCGCGCATCCGGGTGATGGCGCCGATGGCGGTGTTGGTGTGCAGGGTCGACATCACCAGGTGACCGGTCAGCGACGCCTGCACCGCAATCTGGGCGGTTTCCAGATCTCGAATTTCCCCCACCATCACCACATCCGGATCCTGACGCAAGATGGCGCGCAGGCCGCGGGCGAAGGTCATGTCCACCTTGGTGTTGACCTGGGTCTGGCCCACCCCTTCGAGGTCATATTCGATAGGGTCTTCCACCGTCAGAATGTTGCGATCCCGCGAGTTGATTTCAGACAGCGCCGCATAGAGGGTGGTGGATTTACCGGAACCGGTCGGGCCGGTGACCAGAATAATGCCGTGGGGCTTGCGAATAAGCTCGCTGATGATGGTGCGGTTGGCCGCGGTCATCCCCAGTTGCTTTAGCTCGAGGCGCACGTTGTTCTTGTCGAGCAGACGCAGTACTACCCGCTCGCCATAGCTGGACGGCATGGTGGAGACCCGCACGTCGACGGCGCGACCGCCGATACGCAACGAGATACGGCCATCCTGCGGCACCCGCTTCTCGGCGATATCCATCCGCGACATCACCTTGATCCGCGAGACCAGCAGTGATGCCAGCTTGCGATGGGGGCGCAGGATCTCCCGCAGCACCCCGTCGATGCGAAAACGAATGACCAGTGCCCGCTCGAAGGTCTCGATATGGATATCGGAAGCTTCCTCCTTGATCGCCTCGCTCAACATGGCGTTGATGAGGCGAATGATGGGGGCATCGTCATCGGCATCCAGCAGATCTTCACTTTGCGGCAGCTCTTCGGCCAGGGCGAAGAAGTCCATCTCGTTGCCGAGATCTTCCATCAGCTGGCGCGCCTCGGAGGAGTCGCGCTGATAGTGGGCCATCAGCAGCTCTTCGAAGGCCTCGTTGTCGAGCTGCTCCACCGCGAAGCTGCAACCCGCGACTCGCCGCACTTCCAGCAGGGCCTGCGGGGTGACGCCGGGGCGGCACTGCAGCACGGGGGCGCCGTCACGCTCAATCAGGATCACCCCGAAGTTGCGGGCAAAGACAAAGGGGAGCTCGGGCAGTGGCGCAGGCCCGATGCTTCCATCCAGATGGTAGGCACTCATCAGGGCTTACTCTGCACAAACGGGGTGGTGGTCTCGACAGTGCTTTGCTGTCTGCTCCGCATCTCGTTGATCTGCTTCTGGATCTCTTTTTGCAGCTCGGGCGACACCATCACATCCTGGCCATAGGCAGGCAATACCTGACGGGCGGGGGAGGTGAGATACCCCTCCTGCGAGGCGGCATTGAGCTGCTCGGCGCGGAACAGGCTGTATTTGTTGCTGGAGACACCGGTATAGACGTCCGCATCACGCAAGATGGTGGGCCGGATAAAGACCATCAGGTTGCGCTTGGAGGTGGTGTTGGAGGTGGAGCGGAACAGATAGCCCAGCACCGGAATATCGCCAAGCAAGGGCACCTTGGAGACCTGCTCCTTGGTCTGTTCGTCCATCAAACCGCCCAGCACCACGGTTTCGCCACTTTTGACCAGCACCGCATTCTTGACGGTACGGGTATCGAAGGTGGGGCCAAGGTTGGCAGTACCGGTCGCCTGGGTCTGGGCGACGCTGGAGACCTCCTGCTCGATATTGAGCAGCACCGAATCCCCTTCGTTAATCTGCGGGGTCACCACCAGCTTGGTGCCCACCGTCTTGCGCTCGATGGTGTTGAACACCTGATCGCTGGTGGTGGAGCTTTGCGAACCGCTCTGGACCGGGACCTCCTGACCGACGTTGAAGGAGGCCTCCTTGTTATCCATGGTGACGATACTCGGGGTGGAGAGAATATCGTTCTTGGTATTGGAGGCCAGCGCCGTGGCCAGCATGGCCCAGTCGCCGTGATAGAAACCGGCGGCCATGCCGTTGAACTCTTTCAGCAGACCGGCAGCAGTGTCAGTCTTGCCATTCTGGTAATCCTTGCCCGCCGCAATGGCGCTGCCGAGGGGCAGACCTGAGTTGGTGAACTGGGTGCCGCCGCCGTTGGCATTGCCCCACTGGACGCCAAGGGTGAGGCCGTCGCCATCCTGCATCTCGACGATGATCGCCTCCACCAGCACCTGGGCGCGGCGGATATCGAGCTTGGCCACCACCTGCTCCAGTTCGGACATCACGTCCGGCTGGGCGGTGATGACCAGCGCATTGGTGGTCTCGTCAGCGGAGATGGCCAGCTTGCCACCGCCGATGCTGGCGCCACCTGTGGTTGCGCCGCCGCCCTTTTTGTCGGCCTCGATGCTGGAGCTGACCCCCTTGAGCACCTCGACCATGTCTTTGGCCTTGCCATATTTGAGGTAGAAGACCCGGGTGTTGCCCTGGCTTTGCAGGTCGCGGTCGAGCTGGCGCACCATCTGGATGATGCGGGCGCGCGCTTTCGGCTCACCACTCACCACCACCGAGTTGGTGCGCTCGTCGGCCACCACCTTGGGGGAGAGCAGCAGGGAGGCGGTGCCGCCCTGTGGGTTGCCATCCTTGTTGAGGTTGGTCACCAGCCGCACCATTTCACCTGCCGAGGCGAACTTGAGCTTGATGATGTCCACATCCTGATCGCCTGCGCGGTCGACCCGGTTCACCACCTCCACCAGACGGTTGACCACGGCGGCGCGGCCGGTGATCAGCAGCACGTTGGAGGGCTCGTAGTGCACCACGTTGCCACCACCGGCGTTGTCGTTGAGCTGGCGCAGCAGTGGCGCCAGTTCACGGACCGAGACGTTGCGCACCGGCACGACCCGGGTCACCATCTCGTCGCCCATGCCCGGGTTGCTGCCATCCACCACCGGAATGGCGGAGGTCTTGGCATCCCGCGAGCGCAGCACCTTGAGCACCCCGTTGTCCATCGGCACCACGGCAAAGCCGTAGACGTCGAGCACGCTCAGGAAGAACTGGTAGTACTGCTCCTCATTGAGCAGGTCGTAGCTGCGCACGTTGATCTTGCCGCGCACCGATGGCTCTATGATGATGGTTTTATTGAGGTTCTTGCCCACCGTATTGATGAATTCTTCAATGTCGGCGTTCTTGAAACTGGCAGAGTATTCGGTGGCCCATGCTGAGCCCGCCATCATCAGTGCCGCTGCGATAGTGGCCAGACGCCAGCTTTTCCCTTTAGTGGTCATTATTGGTACGACTCCAAATCATTATTCTGACAAGCGCACATAGATGTCGAACTGTTCGCCCTGTCGCTCGACGGTCACTGTCATTTCCGTTGCGCCAGCCATCTGCTGCATCGCCTGCATGGCTTGCATGTTGTCCCGTAAATCCAGCCCGTTGATGCTGATGGCCAGGTCATTGGCCTGCAGCCCGCTCTGGTTGAAAAACTCAGGATTGCTGCCCGGATTGAGGCGATAACCGGTCATGCGGCCATCCACCTGAACCGGTGAAATATTGAGGTAATCGGTGATCTTGCCCGGATCGGCCATCAGCTCGCTGCGCAGGGAGCCAAGGGGGGCGGCGTTGGTCTGCGGCAGCGGCTTGCCATACTCCTCGCCATCCAGCATCAGGGTCTCGTCGCGGCCATCCCGCTCGATGATCACCCGATCCGGATAGACCTGCCGGATCCGCGCCTGGGTGCCGTCAATCATGTCACCGACCCCGTAGGAGTTCTGGATGCCGGACATGGCGATGATGGCGATGGATTTGGCGGGATCCGAGCTGGCCAGCACCCCGTTGAGCTGGGCATTGAGCTGGGTACGCGGCGCATTGGCGGCCACGGCGGCTTTGGCTTGCGCCTTGGGGATCGCCTTGCCAAACAGCGCCAGTCGGCTTACCTCGCCCAGTTCAAGGCGCGGGTTGCTCTGGCCGCTGACCGCCATTGCGGAGGGTTGCCACGGTTGGCTGGTTTGCGGGTTTGCCAGGGTGAGCAGACGCCAGGTGAGGGCGGCGCTCTGCTGGGCCAGTATGATCAGCAGCGCCAGAAAGGCCACCTGGGTGACTCTGGTCATGGGAAGCCGCCGGCACTGGGCCAGCAGCATGGTCAAGATGTCATCCCTGAATCGTAGCGTCATATTAATCAACAAATTCCAGGCTCTGGGGCGGCTGCGTATTGTGTACGGCCGGTGGCTGTGACACAACGGGTCGGGGCGCGCCAAACCGTAAAAATGGATATTTCATCACACCGTAAACCTTTGAATGCTCACAAAAGTGGCACTCAGGTGAGGTGCATCCTGCTTGCCAGCGAACATCAGGGTACGGTGCGTACTCACCCTCGCCAATCCTGCAGCGCCTTGAGGGTCACGCTCTGTCCGGCGACCTGCAGCACTATGTATTGCTGGTCGATGGTGGCGAGCACGACTCCCGGGGCTATTTCGCTCCCTTCCCGGTATTCCCGGCCATTGAGCACCACGGCCCGCTTGGCGGGGTTGGAGGAGAATACATGAGAGCCATAGCTCAATTGCGGTACCTGCTGGCGCACCGACTGGGGCGCCGAGCCCAGCGCCATCAACTGGGCCGGTTGCACGTTGTTCTGGCCGGTGGCGTGTGGCGTCTCCTGCAATGGGGTTTCATTGAGGGCTTTCATCAGCTGCTCGGCCAGAGTCAGCGCGGGGGTATTCCCCTGACTGGTCCCTTCGTTTTTGGCTACTGCTCTGGGTTGGACCACCGGCTCCGGCAGGGGCGGGGGTAGCGGACGGGTCACCATCGCCTTGGGTTCGACCCGCACGAAGGGCGGGGTGATCACCTCTTTCACCTCCACCTTCTCCTCGATGGGGCGCAGGTGGATCAGATGCCAGCCATAGTTGGCGCTCGCCCCCAGCAGCAAGGCCAGGGGAGCCAGCAGCCAGCCGATGCGGCGTGGGCTGCGCTCCTCTTCCCGGGGCATGGGCAAGCCCATGGCCGGAATATGGGCGGAGAGTTGCGGTTGCTGCGCACGGCGCAGCGCCTTGAGCAGGGTAGACATCAGGAGGCCTCCTCCAGTCTGGGCATGGGTTCACCGGAGAGGGCGTTGAGACGCAGCAGGGTGTTGCTGCCCGCGATGCCATCAGGGGTCAGCCCCTGATCTCGCTGGAACTGCTGCAGCTTGTTCTTGAGCTCGCCATCGAAACGGCGCACCTTGCGCTCGGGTTGTTGCAGCGCACGGCTGAGGGCATTGTCGAGCCACTGGATCTGGGTCTGACCGGCATTGCTGGCGATCAGGCTGACGCCCCCTTTCGGCATGCGCCAGAGCAGGGTGTAGCTGCCGCCCCAGTTGTCGCTGAGCCACTGGCGCTCCACCTGCCAGCTCTGGTCACCTATCATCAGGCTGGCCTTGTTCGGCCCCAGATTGACCAGGGTCGCGTAGTAGAGGCCGCCAGTCTGGTCAGTGAGCGTGATCATGGCGGGATACTGCAGGGCGCGCAGCTCGTCGAGGCTTGCCTCTCCCTCCTGACAGCGCAGACCGGCACGGGGCGCGTTGTCACAGGTTGCCTCGAACGGTTCCGGTTCATAACCCCAGACCCGATAGAGATTCTGCATGGCGCTGTCGGGGTTGATGGCCTGATTGATCGCCTCGGTCAGCTGCTCCTGCTGCTCGGCGGTCTCGTCGATGGTGACCGGCACCTCGACCTTGACTACCGGACGGGTGGGGAACACGCCGAAAAATTGCCAGCCCCACCAGCCTGCGGCCACCAGCAGGGCGCCTGCCAGCGTCACCATCAGACCGGAGGCCCAGCTCCCTTCGTCCCGAACGCCATTGACCTCGAAGGCCGCCTGGCTGATATCGCAGTGGACAATCTTGTAGCTGCCACGGGCGAAAGCGGCGATCAGGGCGCGGTCACAGATGAGGTTGATGAAACGGGGGATGCCGCCACTCAGGCGATGGAGTGTCTTGATGGCGCGCGGGGTGAAGATGGGTTGTACGCAGCCCGCGACCTGCAGCCGGAAGCGGACGTAGGCATCCACATCGCTGTGAGAGAGCGGCAGCAGGTGATAGCGGGCGGTAATGCGCTGGGCCAGCTGACGCAGCAGGGGTTGGCGCAGCATCTGTTGCAGCTCGGGCTGACCGATCAGCACCACCTGCAGCAGTTTTCGTTCGTCGGTTTCGAGGTTGGTGAGCAGGCGCAGCTGCTCCAGTACGCCGGGCAGCAGGTGCTGCGCCTCATCCACCAGTACCACGCTGCGCTTGCCTGCCGCCAGGTTGGCCAGCAGGTGATCGCGAATAAGGTCGAACAGCCGCTTGATCCCGGCATCCTCGGGATAGGGGAGTTGAAACTCGTCGCAGATGGCGGCCAGCAGATCCCGTTCGGTCAGGGAGGGGTTGAGGATATAGGCGATCTCGGTCTCGGCGGGGAGCTGTTGCAGCAGGCAGCGGGAGACGGTGGTTTTGCCAGTGCCCACTTCGCCGGTCAGCAGCACAAAGCCGCCGCCATCCTGCAATCCATAGTTGAGATGAGCAAGGGCTTCGCCGTGGCGCTCGCTCATATAGAGGTACTTGGGATTGGGCGAGATGGAAAACGGGTGTTCCGAGAGGCCGAAGAACTGTGTGTACATGAGGGTATTCTTTTGTAGCCGGCGACAGATGAAAAATGTCTCCGGATGATAGCAAACCTCGCTTTCATTGGAAGCCATCATTGGCGCTGAAGGGCAAATTGCGGCCTTTTCCTGCCATCTTGTGATCCCGGTTGCGTCATTGGCACGAATCCGGATCACAAAATGACAAAAAATAGCTGTAAATAAAGGGAAATATCAATATGGGCGCGGCGTGGCAAATGCCGTCAGCATGGCGCTGAACCGGCAATGGCCAGACCTGTTTGTGTACAATTTATGACGCTGGTTGCCCTGTCAGCCATCAGGGCAAGCTGGTCGGGATGTACTTGCTCAGTGGTGATCCTGAAACTGCGCGGCAATCTCTCTGAACTGCGTTTCACAGGCGAGAAACGCCGCGACAATGCCGGGATCAAAATGGCTGCCGCTCCCTTTCACGATGATCTCCCTCGCCTCCTCATGGCTGAAAGCGGGTTTGTAGACCCGCTGCGAGATGAGGGCATCGTAGACATCCGCTACCGCCATCAAGCGCCCGGAGAGGGGAATATCCTCACCCGCCAGCCCTGCCGGATAGCCGCTGCCATCCCACTTCTCGTGGTGGGTGAGGGAGATCTCCCGGGCCAGCCGCAAGAAGGAGTTGGAGCCCAGCTGCGCCTCGGCGCTCGCCAGCGCATCGGCGCCGATCTGCGGGTGGCGCTTCATGATGGCGAACTCCTCGTCGGTCAGCTTGCCCGGTTTGAGCAGGATGGCGTCGGGAATGCCCACCTTGCCCACATCGTGCAGGGGAGCCGACTTGAACAGCAGGTCGATGGTGGCGTCATCGAGCGGATAGCGATCCCAATCGCTGCGACTGAGGTATTGCGCCAGCGCCTTCACATAGTGCTGGGTGCGGATGATATGGGCGCCGGTCTCGTTGTCACGGGTCTCTGCCAGCGAGGCGAGGCCGAGGATGGCCACATCGCGGGTCAGGTTGAGCTCGTCACTGCGGGATTTCAGCTCGCCGATCATCTGATTGGTGCTGGCGGCGATAAGACCGAACTCGTCATCCCGGGTGACCGGCACCCGGGCGTCGAAGTCACCGCACTGTACTCTGGCCATGGTGCTGGTCTGCTGGCGCAGGGATAGGCCGAGATTGCGACCATAACCGTGAATAATGAGGGCGAGATAACAGAAGGTCACCGTCATTACGAAGGCGATCTCCCACAGGATGTAGTGCTGGGCATCGACCCTCGGCAGGCTGCGCTCCACCGTCACCAGCCACTCCAGATCCTTGTTGAACAGCAAGAAGAAGACGCCTCCCAGCAGGGTGAGGGTCGCCAGGGTAAAGAGGGTGAACTTGCGTGGCATCGGCATGGCCAGCGGGTGGCTCAGTGTCAGGCTCTGCTCGGCTTGCCGTGTTCTGGCCCGATTCCAATCCCGCTCCAGGGTCAGATCGGCCGCCACCAGAAAGCCGAGGGTGGTCATCCCCAGCAGCACCTTGAGGTGACTCTCCAGCGGAAAGTCGTGGGCCAGCGCGTTGTAGCCCGACAGCAGCAGTGCTCCCAGCAGGTAGAAACCGACCTCCAGTCCAAACCCGTCCAGCCCGTTGCGCGGCAGGGGCCGCCTTGAGAGCAGCCAATTGCGCACGGCGAACATGATGGCGAAGGTCACCAGGGTTGGCCCCAGCAACTGGGGCAGTGTGAGACTCTCGAGAAACGGGCAAACCTGCCAGCCATAGAGACAAAATAGTGACAGGGTTACCCCGTAGTGCAGGGCGCAGCGCCCCGTGATCCTCTGCATATTCCCACCCATGTTGCTGGTTATTGTTATGTCGGCGGGAGGCCCGCCATTACAGGCGCCGTAGCAGCAAGCTACCGATGGAGTAGCCTGCGCCAAAGGAGCACAGTACGCCGCGAGCCCCCGCAGGAAGGTCGCGATTGTACAGATGAAACGCAATGATGGAACCCGCCGAGCTGGTATTACCATAGCTATCAAGAATGACCGGCGCCTCCTGCTGGCTGGCATCGTGGCCGAGCAGTTTGCGGCCGATGAACTGGTTCATGGTGAGGTTGGCCTGATGGAGCCAGAGCCGGTTCAGGCTCTCGGCGGGCCAGCCCTGCTCATCGAGCTGGTTGGCAATCTGGTCGCACACCAGCGGTAACACCTCTTTGAACACCTTGCGCCCCTGCTGGCGAAACAGCTTGTCATCGCCGTAGCGGGTACGCGGGCTCAGCCGGTTCAGAAAGCCGAAGTTGTTGCGGATGTTGTTGGAGTATTGGGTCACCAGCTTGCTGGCTACCAGCTGCCACGGATTGGCCACCTTGCAATCGGCCTCCCGCTCCAGCAGCACCGCGGTGCAGGCATCGCCGAAGATAAAGTGACTGTCTCTGTCCCGGAAATTGAGGTGTCCCGAGCAGATCTCCGGATTGACTACCAGCGCCACGTTGGCGGTGCCTGCCGCCAGCATATCGGCGGCTGTCTTGATGCCGAAGCTGGCAGACGAGCAGGCCACGTTCATGTCAAAGGCCATGCCGCTCGCCCCCAGATAATGCTGCAGCTCGATGGCCAGTGCCGGATAGGGGCGCGGCATGTTGGAGGCGGCGACGATGACCAGATCGATCTCGCCGGGCTCGCGGCCGGCGGCGATCAGTGCCTGCTCGGCGGCGGCCACCGCCATCTCCACCATGATGGAGGGAATCTCGTCGGGCCGCTCCGCCAGCAGCGGCTGCATGATGTCGGGGTTGAGCACTCCCTCGCGGCTCACTAGATAACGACTCTTGATGCCGGATGCCTTCTCGATGAACTCGCAACTGGAGTGCTGCTTGGCGGGGAGCTGGCCGGCGTCGATGGCGGAGGCGTTCTCCTCGTTGTAGAGATCCACATACTGGTTGAAGGCGGCCACCAGCTCTTCATTGCTGACGGCAAAGGGTGGGGTATAGAGGCCTGAGCCACTGATCACGATAGAGGTCATCTTTGCTCCTCGCCGGGTGCGTTCCCGGCTTGTCGGTTTATAGGGTAGAGAGGGTTACAGCTGGTCGATCGCCGCAGCGAGACCCGCCAGGGTCAGCGGATGCATCCGTCCGCCAACCACGTCATTCATCAGTTTGATGGAGGGATGCCAGAGCCACTCCCGCCGCGGGGTGGGATTGATCCACACCAGTTTGGGAAAGTGCTGCTGCAATCGGGTGAGCCACACCTGACCCGACTCCTCGTTCCACTGCTCGACGCTGCCGCCGGGCCAGGTGATCTCGTAGGGGCCCATGGTGGCATCCCCCACCAGGATCACCCGGTAGTCGCTGCCGTAGGTGCGCAGCAGCCGCAGGGTATCGAACCGCTCCTCAACGCGGCGGGCGTTATCCTTCCAGACGAAGTCGTAGAGGCAGTTGTGAAAATAGAAGTACTCCAGATGCTTGAACTCGTGGCGCAGGGCAGAGAAGAGACGCTGCACCTCTGCCACGTGGGCATCCATGGAGCCTCCCACATCGAAAAAGACCAACAGCTTGACCCCGTTGTGGCGCTCGGGCCGCAGCTTCACATCGAGCCAGCCCTGGCGGGCAGAACTTTTTATGGTGTCGTCGAGGTCCAGCTCGTCGGGGTTGCCTCTGCGCACCCAACGCCTGAGTTTGCGCAGCGCCAGCTGGATGGCGCGCTGGCCAAGCGGTGAGTCATCGCTGAAGTTGCGATAGTGACGGGCCTCCCACACCTTGGCCGACTTGCCATGCTGGCCCTCTCCCCCCATGCGGATCCCTTCCGGGTGAAAACCGCCGTGGCCAAACGGGCTGCTGCCACCGGTTCCTACCCACTTGTTGCCGCCGGCATGGCGCTCTTTCTGCTCGCTTAACCGCTGGTTAAGGGTCTCCAGCAGCTTGTCGAGTCCGCCGAGGGATTTGAGCAGCGCCTTCTCCTCTGGGCTCAACAGCCGTTCGAACTCCTTACGCAGCCACTCCTCGGGCAGGCTCTCCGGCAGCAGGGGAATGGCTTCCAGCCCCTCGTAGTACTCGGCGAAGGCGCGATCGAAGCGATCGTAGTGAGCCTCGTCTTTTACCAGCAGGCAGCGGGAGAGTTGGTAGAACTCGTCCATATCGATGGTGACCAGCCGGGCCGCCAGCGCGGCGTGCAAGTCCAGCAGTTCGCGCAGGCTGCAGGGGAGCTTGTGGCGGCGCAGGTGGGTAAAAAAGTCGATCAGCATGGGTCAGCTGCTGCGTCGGGCCAAAAAGGCGAGCTTCTCGAAGAGATGTAGATCCTGCTCGGTCTTGAGCAGGGCGCCATATAGCGCGGGTACCAGCTTGCCGGGCTCGCGGGCGCGCATCGCCTCGGGGGCGATATCGTCGGCCAAGAGCAGGCGGATCCAGTCCAGCAGCTCCGAGGTGGAGGGTTTCTTGCGTAGTCCCTCTACCTCGCGCAGCTCGAAGAAGAGATCCATTGCCTCGCCAAGCAGGCTCTCCTTGAGGTCGGGGTAGTGGAGTTTGACGATGGCCTGCATCTCGGCCTTGTCGGGGAAGCGGATGTAGTGGAAGAAACAGCGGCGCAGGAAGGCGTCCGGCAGCTCTTTTTCGTTGTTGGAGGTGATGATGACCACCGGCCGCTGGCGCGCCTTGACTCGCTCGCCAGTCTCGTAGACGTCGAACTCCATCCGATCCAGCTCCAGCAGCAGATCGTTGGGGAATTCGATGTCGGCTTTGTCGATCTCGTCGATCAGCAGCACAGGTCGCTGCTCGGCGCTGAAGGCCTGCCACAACTTGCCTTTACGAATGTAGTGACTGATATCGGCCACTCTGGGGTCGCCGAGCTGGGAGTCGCGCAGCCGGGCCACCGCATCATATTCGTAGAGTCCCTGTTGGGCCTTGGTGGTGGACTTGATATGCCAGGCAATGAGGTCTGTGCCAAGATGGTCGGCGACCGCTTCCGCCAGCACCGTCTTGCCGGTGCCCGGCTCCCCTTTGATTAGCAGCGGTTTTTCGAGGGTGATGGCGGCATTGACCGCCATCTTCAATGCATCGGAGGCGAGATACTGGCTGCTTCCTGAAAATCCCATAACGTCGGTTCCTTTGACGATTGGCTCCCTGAGTCAGGGGCCAGAGAGAATAAGCTCTATATGTTGTAATACCATATGGTTATAACGAATAGTCACTTCTCATTCAGAAACCACAGGGTAATCTTGTTTCATCGTCGTAACAAACACAGGGATAGCGCCATGAGCAAAATTTTTGAGGACAACAGCCAGACTATCGGTCACACCCCGTTGGTTCGTCTCAACCGTGTTACCAAAGGCCGCGTGCTGGCCAAGATCGAGAGCCGCAACCCCAGCTTCAGCGTCAAGTGCCGTATCGGTGCCAACCTGATCTGGGATGCCGAGAAGCGCGGCATCCTGACCAAGGGTAAGGAGATCATCGAGCCCACCAGCGGCAACACGGGTATTGCTCTGGCCTTTGTCGCGGCAGCTCGCGGCTATCCCATCACCCTGACCATGCCGGCCACCATGAGCCTGGAGCGCCGCAAGCTGCTCAAGGCGCTCGGTGCCAATCTGGTGCTGACCGAAGGGCCCCTCGGCATGAAGGGGGCCATTGCCAAGGCCAACGAGATCCTCGAGTCCGAGCCGGGCAAGTATGTGTTGCTGCAACAGTTTGAAAACCCGGCTAACCCGGAGATCCACGAAAAGACCACCGGCCCCGAGATTTGGGATGCCACTGACGGCGAGGTGGATGTGTTCGTGGCCGGGGTCGGTACCGGCGGTACCATTACCGGGGTCTCCCGCTATCTGAAGCAGACGAAAGGCAAGGCGGTGGTCTCTGTTGCGGTCGAACCGGCCGAGTCGCCCGTCATCAGCCAGAAGCTGGCCGGGGAAGAGATCAAACCGGGCCCCCACAAGATCCAGGGGATCGGCGCCGGCTTTATCCCGGGCAACCTGGACCTCTCCCTTATCGATCGGGTGGAGAAGGTGACCAGCGATGAAGCCATCGATATGGCCCGTCGCCTGATGGAGGAGGAGGGGATCCTGGCCGGTATCAGCTCCGGTGCTGCGGTGGTGGCTGCCAGCCGTCTGGCCGAGCTGCCGGAATTTGCGGGCAAAACCATTGTGGTCATCCTGCCGAGTGCGGCGGAGCGTTACCTCTCCAGCGCCCTGTTTGCCGGGGTGTTCAGCGAGCAGGAGCTGCAGCAGTAACTGATC
>NZ_JBFOCS010000045.1:0-97245 GCF_040907905.1 Aeromonas sp. s13
GGTGAAGTGCATCTGATCCCATGCATCTCATCCCATAACAACGGGGGCCGCAACTGCGGCCCCCGTTGTGTTTGGTGCGCTATCTTCGCGCACCTCATATTCATATATCTCAGGCTTCCAGCCAGCCTTATCCCCGCTTGTCAGCCAGCGCCACCAGCTGCTCCGCCAGCCGATGACCGTGCAGGTAGGAGGCGATCAGCTCGCTATCTGCCTTGCCCGATTCAATCTGCTGATACCAGTGCTCCAGCATGGCGGCAAAGCCGCGCTGGGCCAGCACCGGCTGCCAGTCGCTGGGGCCAAGCATCTCGGCCTGCTTATCGCGGGCGATGCTGCCGCGGGTGCAGTTCTCAAGGTGCAGGGAGAGATTGTCGCCATAGGCATCGATGCGCTCCTCGGTGATCCCGGCGCTGCGGTTCATGCTGCCGCTGATGGCGCGATCGCCGCTCTGCCAGCTGACGCTGACCCCGGCCAACAGGCTGCTGTCCTTCGTATCCGGTCGCAATACCGCATGAAAGTCGCCGCCCGGCACGCCGCCATAGAAGCAGAGACTGTCGAGCACATGGATAAAGTCATCGAACAGAAAATCCCGCGCCTTGCCCGGCAGGGCGAAGCGGTGTTTTTGCCAGTTCAGCTCGGTGAGCGGCTGGGCCCGCGCCTCGGCCATGGCGGGCAGATAGCGGCGGTTAAAGCCGGTAAAGAGGGGGTAATCTTGCGCGATGGCGAGGTTGGCCAGCCCCTCGGCCTCGGCCAGATTGTCGCACAGGGGCTTGTCGACAAAGGTGGGGATGCCTGCGCGCAGGCACTGCTCGGCAATCTGGCTGTGGACGGCGGTGGCGGCGTGGATCATCACGGCGTCGGGGCGGCTGGCCAGCATGGCTGCCACATCGGTAAAGCACTCGGCGATCCGGTACTGGCGGGCGAGTTTCTCCAGCACCGCCGGACTGCGGGTGCAGAGCAGCGGGGTGACCCGCTCGTCGCTCGCCAGCAGCGGCAGATAGGCTTTTTGGGCGATATCCCCCAGACCAATCATGGCAATGCGCATCTCAACTCCTTTTCACTCGATAACGGGACAAGCGGATAACTGCCCGCACCATCGCAGGATTTGTCCCGCAGATCCAGCCTGCCGTTAGCGCACTGGCTGGCATGTGCAGCTCTGTGCAAACGGCGATGTTATCTCGGCATGGCAAGATCGCTGACCGACTTGATCACCTCGGCCAGCCACTCGATGGCGAGATTGCCCTGGCTTTTGCGGTGTCTGCCGACCACCACCTCGAACGGCTGGGGCGCCCCGGCCAGCTCCAGCACACGAAAATCCCCAAGGGCGGCGATGGCCGACGGAAGGAATCAAATTGGGACACCCACCTTTTGGAGCGGGAGAAATTGGGACACCCATCTTTGGAGCAAGCCACTACTAGGCTACTTGCAGGCCCAATAAGGGGAGGTATCCGAACTGATGCCTGCAAAAGTTGGCTGGTGGGAGAGATTGCCAGGTTTAGAAAGCAACAGCCCCTGCACAGCCATTTATTGGACTATGTGCAATACTCGGAGCTATCAGCAGGGTGGATGCAAAGCTATCACAGCCTTGGTTGATGGCATCGTCGCTGGCCACAGTGGCGGGCAAACTGCTGACATTGATATCTGTCTCCCACCACTCTGATCCCTTGTCGCCTGAACAGCGTCACCTGCTTCAACCAGCGAACAGCATCGAGTCCCAATCGTTCCAGAATGGGTCCAAATTGGGCCGGAATATGACCCCGCTTGTCGGGCCGAATAGCACGACCAGTCCAATCAACCAGCATCAGGTAGTCGCTGAAGGCATAAGGCAGCTCTTCAGGCTTACCCTGGCGGGCAAACGGCAGCAAAAGTGGTGGCAAAACCTCAGTAGTAGCAGGCGCGTCAAGGCGCTGTTTGATACTGGTGTATTCACTCTGCTCTGGCCGATCGGTCAACGCAGCTCGTATCGGATTGAGGTCAACATACGCCATACAGGCCAACAAGGCGGATTCGGTGAGCAAAGCCTGACTCTTGAAGCGCCCCTCCCAGAAATGGCCCTTGCAACCATCTTCCTGATTGGCCTGACGGGCCAGATTTTCATTGAGTAGCCGAATAAACCAACTTATGGAGTGAAGCCGCTCCCGCCATTGGGCCAGCAATTGCTGCACGACAGCCAGCTCAGGCTCGATCAACATCTCCCCCTGATACCAGCGCCTGACCAAATGCGGCCACTGGAAAAGCGTCGCCCAGCGCTCAGCCACCTCCCGCTCACTCCAGTTGGCTGCGGTATCGGGCTCCACCTTGAGCACCAGATGATAATGATTGCTCATCACCGCATAAGCACAAATGCCAATTGCAAACAGCCGCGATAGTTGCCCCAACTTGTCGACCACCCACTGACGCCGATGCTCATAACTCTGGCCAGAATGGGCATCGTCACCACACAGAAAGGCTCGCCGCACACAGCGGCTGACCACATGGTAGTAAGGCGTATCCTGCAAGCTGATTTGACGTGAACGGGCAATGGTCATGGCACATCCCTCAACGGTGACCTCTTAAGTCAAGAACAGCCCTACGCCACTGTCAAAAAGGTGGGTGTCCCGAAAAAAGGGATTCTATTGCCCTCCCTATAACCATCCTCTCTCCCCTCCCCTTGCTTACTGCTTTATCAGAAGTCATCAGCCTGTCATCTGGCTGACATCCCGCGGTCATTTTCAAGTCATAGAGTTTTTCACTTATTTTTCATATGGATAGATAAGGAACATCATGACTTTCCCGCGCTCTTCTTATGTGGCTTTGGCCGTCTCGCTGGTCTTGCTTGGCGGCTGCCAGTCAGAGAACGAATCGTCTGCCGACAGCCAGGACAAAACCGCCTACCAATACAGCACCAAAGCGGTCTACAGCCCGCAGCAGCAGGCGGAGAGCTACGAGCCAGCGCCTCAGGGGTTCAGCCCGGTCTTTACCGAGATGGTGGCGCGCCACGGCTCGCGCTCCCTCTCCAGCCCGAAATATGACGTGCTGACCAAGCTGGTATGGGAAGAGGCGCAGCGTCAGGGGGCGCTCACCCCCCTCGGGCAGGGGCTGGGAGGCAAGGTCGATCTGGTGACGGCCGCCAACCAGAAACTGGGCTATGGCCTGCTCTCGGCGCTGGGCAAGGAGGAGCACGCCAATCTCGCCACCCGACTGGCGGCGCGGCTGCCGACCCTGCTCAACAGCAGCGAGCCCCACTGCATCAAGGTGGTCACCTCGGGCAAGGACAGGGCCAACGAAAGCGCCTTCTACTTTATGGAGAGCCTCAGGCGCGACGTGAACTATGTCAGCGACTCGGCGCAGTGCTACCTCACGCAGGATGACCCCTCGAAGATCGACAAAAAGCTGGTCAACAAGTTCGAGCTCTACTTCCACAAGACCACGCCCGAGGGGGATTACGCCCGCTACCTGCCCGCCTATGAGAGCTACCAGCGCTTTATCGGCGACGAAGATGCCGGAATCGCTCCGGCCCCCGAACTGGCAAGGGCGCTGGATCAGCTTAAAAACCTGAGCAAAACCAAAGAGATGGCCCGCAGCATGCTGGAGCGTATCTACAGCAAGGGCTTTGTCGACTATCTGGCGGGCGGCGTCGAGTTTGTCGCCGTCAACCCGGAGGATGGCGGCATGACCTATGTGCGCGACGAAGTGGATGCCGCCCTGATGCTCTACAACCTCTTTATCATCGGCCCCGGCATGATCCGCGAAGCGCAGGCACAGGGCAGCGAACCCTGGGCGCTGGAGCAGTTCCTCACCCCGGAAGAGTCTGCCTGGTTCTCCTACCTCTCCGATGCGGAAGATTTCTACGAGAAGGGGCCGAGCTTTGCCAACCAGAATGCCCCCTACGCCATTGCCCAGCCGCTGCTCGACGGCCTGTTTGGCGAGGTGCAGCGTCAGGTGGTGGAGGGCGAGCAGAGCCGACGGGCTACCCTGCGCTTTGCCCATGCCGAAGCCATTATCCCCCTCGCCGCCCTGATGAAGCTGGAAGGGAGCCGTCAGGGGGCCAGCCCGGATCAGCTGTTCAGCCAGCAGAACAACGAGTGGCGCGGCGGCTGGGTCTCCCCCTATACCGCCAATATTCAGTGGGATATCTACCAGAACGGGCAGCGACAGGTGCTGGTCAAGATGCTCTACAACGAAAAGGAGATCGCCTTTAAAACGGGCTGCCAGCCCTACCGTAGCGGCAGCCACTACTACGACTTCGGGGAGCTCAAGCGCTGCTACGGCTATAACGGCTAACCCTTCGCACGCCGGATATGGCAATCACAAGGGGCGACCAGCAGGTCGCCCCAATTCACTCCCCTTCCCTGCTTGCCAAAGCGGGATATGGCGATAAAGCCGCCGTCCGGTTCCATTTGCTGATCAAGCGCAAAAAATGATTAATTTCTGATGGTTATGTCACTTAAAGGCTCGCCTCGGCAGTTTCGTTTGGCTTACCATAGCCATCCAGAACCTGTTGAGCTGCGATGGGTTACAGCCAGCACGGGTCAAGGGAGCATATTGGAAGCTGTAATCCATGGGCGGTAGCATTGCTCATTGCTCACAAAGGTGGGTGTCCCAGATTTCTCCGTATTCTATGGTGAATTATGAGTTTAAATTTCATTGTTATTGATCGTGGTCAGCACAAACCAACACCTGTTTTTAATACCGCCTATCTTCGGATTGATTATTGGAATGATTTTTCCTTTGTCACTATGTTTTATCTAACTGTGTTTGATCAAACAGGGGCCGAGCATGACATTGGGAATATTAAAATTGCATTCAAAGGTCAGACAGAACAAATTAGCACACACTCCACACTAGAAAGTAATTTTTCTAGCCTCACAGATGAATATTTTTCGCTTGGAGTTGATCTGGATTTTTATGAGAATTTAGGTCGATTAGATGCGACTATTAAAGATAATATTTTGAGCTCTTTACAGGATATTGTATTTCTACCAGGAAGATTACCTGAACTTGAAAATGAGCGAGTATTAAACATATCTTTATTACGTGGTGTGTCCCTTTCAGATATTCACGGTCAATTTGCCAGAGTTTTGAAAGGATTAGTAGCATTATCGGACTTTCACTTTAACTTTATTCGTAGTGGCGTTAATGGGCTATGTGATTTGCGAATAACTTTCACAGTTAAAGTTGACGCTATTCCGAGCACAAATATTCACGCATTAATTGGCCGTAATGGCTGTGGTAAAACAACCATATTAAATGGCATGATTGAGGCTATAACTGACCCCACTAATAACTCTCTTTACTTTACTGAAAAAAAAGGTCTAATTACTGAACCCAAAATACCAAATGGATATTTTAGATCTCTTGTTTCTGTCTCCTTTAGTGCTTTTGACCCTTTTACACCACCAAAAGAACAACCAGACCCAGCTAAAGGAACCAGATATTTTTATATAGGTTTAAAAAATAAAGAAAACAATCAACAGTTAAACACACTTGATGATCTTCGTTTAGAGTTTGTTACGGCATTGATAGGCTGCTTGAGCGCTGAAAAGAAAAAAGACCTTTGGATCAACTCTATTAACAAACTAAGTAGCGACCAAAATTTTTCCAATATGGGGTTGAGTGTTCTATGTGATAAGTATTTAGAACTTAAACAAATGCATGTCAATCTCCAAGTCGATAGTAATAACTTTAGGGATTTGTTTTATAAGAATATATATCGCTATTTGTCCAGAATGAGTTCTGGTCATGCAATTGTATTATTTACTATAACTAGACTCATTGACACTGTCGGTGAAAAATCTCTGGTGTTACTTGATGAACCAGAAGGGCACCTACACCCCCCACTACTATCAGCATTTTTAAGAACCTTAAGCGACCTTTTATATACAACAAATGGAGTCGCGATAATAGCTACACACTCACCAGTTGTCTTGCAAGAAGTACCCAAGTCTAATGTTTGGAAGGTTATACGCTCTAGAGAAGCTATAAGTGTTGAACGCCCAGATATTGAAACGTTTGGCGAGAACTTAGGGGTTTTAACACGTGAAGTTTTCTCCCTAGAAATAATTAATTCTGGATACCATTTTTTATTAGCAAAATCTGTCGACACAGGAATGTCATACGAGGACATCCTAACTAAGTATAATAACCAGATTGGCTTGGAAGGAAGAACTGTTTTAAAAGCAATGGTATTGAATAGGGAGGCTAATAAAAATAAATGAAAAAAATAGTCCCTCATGAAATTTCGTTTCAAGATATGCTGCTTAAGTGTGCCGAAGGCATGGAGCAAGTCAATGTACAGTCAGATTTTAAAAACCAGCTCCCTATTCTTATAGCTCTAGAAAATATCTACCGAGAACTGGGGGGGAATGGAGTACTTTTTAAATATCCTAAAATAGAGCCGCTAACTGATACTACTCTCGTTGTTGGGAATTTGACAAAGTCAAAATTAATTAATCTTTATGAAAACAACTTAAGAAATAAAAATAAGCCTGCTAGAATATACTATGATGAGCTACTTGTCTCATCTGGTGAAAGATGTCCATTTTGTGGTGATATTGGATATACTAGAAATCTAGATCACTTCCTACCAAAGGCTCATTTTCCTGAATTTTCAGTTATGCCTCTCAATTTAGTCCCTTCATGCCGCGATTGTAACATGGGGGAAAAAGGACAAAAATATGCTCAAAAGGAAGAAGAACAAACGATTCATCCATATTTAGACAAAGATATTTTCTTTAAAGAACAATGGGTTTTTGCTAATTATATTGATGAGAATGAAGGTGCGCTAAATTACTATGTAGAATGCCCTATATATTGGCGGCAGGAGGACAAGTATAGAGCAATCAATCATTTTAAAAATTTGGGACTTACTAATAGATATCAATTGGAAGCGGGTAAACATCTTAGTGAATTAATTGATCAGAAAAAATCATTTAAAAAAATGATACTGAAAATAAACCCCCAAATAGATCCAATATACATGAAAAATGCTTTTATTGAGGCCAATCTTCAACCATTGATAAATTCTAGTCAATTTCCAAACCATTGGAAAAAAGTTATGTATCAATGCATAGCCAAGTCAAATGAATTCTTTAAAGACTATCAACTACGGTAAGTTAATATTAAAAATTCATTATATAAATAACATCAAAAATTATTTACATATTTTAAAAAGGCGACCATCCGGTCGCCTTTTTATTTTCTATCGCTTTCCAATCAGGAAATAAATATTACCGAGCCGGTCGCTTGGCACCATTTCCTTTGGCCGCAGGCTTGCCGCCTTGAGCTGCGGGTTTAGCACCTGGCTTGGCAGATCCTGCGCGGGTCGGGGTTTTACCCTTATGGGCGGGTTTGCCAGTCGGTTTGCTTTTACCCGCATTCTGGCCCGCACTCTTGCCTTCGCCCTGTGTGGCCGGTTTGCCATTAGCCGCGCCTTTGTGCAGCTGGGAACCCACTGGCTTGCCGCCCGTCGGCTTGTTGCCTGCGCCATTGCCGCGCTGGTGATTGATGTTGCTATGACGGGTCAGGGCCGGTTTCAACCCCTTGCCAGTGGCGGCGCGCTCGTTGCGCCCTTCCGGCGGCACCAGACACCCCGGGCCATTGCCAATCAGGTGGCCCTTGCCCATGGCGAGCAGGGCTTCGCGGATCATCTGCCAGCCAGCGGGATCGTGATAGCGCAGCAGCGCCTTGTGCAGGCGGCGACGGCGCTCGCCCTTGGCGACAAACACATCGCCACCGGTGCGGCTCACCTTGTTTAACGGGTTTTTCTCCGTGTAATACATGGTGGTGGCGTTGGCGAGCGGCGACGGATAGAAGTTCTGTACCTGATCAAGCTTGAAGCGGTTCTCTTTGACCCAGAGCGCCAGATTGATCATGTCTTCATCGGTAGTGCCCGGGTGGGCGGAGATAAAGTAGGGGATCAGGTACTGCTGCTTGCCCGCCTCTTTGGAGTATTTGTCGAACAGCTCCTTGAACTGGTAGTAGCTGCCCATGCCCGGCTTCATCATCTTGGAGAGCGGGCCCTCCTCGGTGTGTTCCGGCGCGATCTTGAGGTAGCCGCCGACGTGGTACTTGGCCAACTCCTTGATATAGCGGGGATCTTCCACCGCGATGTCGTAACGCACGCCGGAGGCGATGAGGATCTTCTTGATCCCCTTGAGGTCGCGCGCCTTGCGATAGAGGTTGATGGTCGGGCTGTGGTCGGTGTCCATGTGCGGGCAGATGGTGGGCCAGACACAGGAGGCACGACGGCAGGTCTGCTCGGCCTTGGGGCTCTTGCAACGCAGCTTGTACATGTTGGCGGTGGGGCCGCCGAGATCCGAGATGACCCCGGTAAAGCCCGGCACCTTGTCGCGGATATCTTCGATTTCTTTGAGGATCGACTCTTCCGAGCGGCTCTGGATGATGCGCCCTTCGTGCTCGGTGATGGAGCAGAAGGAGCAGCCGCCAAAGCAGCCGCGCATGATGTTGACCGAGGTCTTGATCATCTCGAACGCCGGGATCTTCTCGTTGCCATAGGCCGGGTGCGGCACCCGCTGGTAAGGCAGGCCGAATACGCCGTCCATCTCCTCGGTTTCCAGCGGGAAGGCGGGCGGGTTGACCCAGACGATGCGATCGCCGTGAGCCTGCGACAGGGCGCGGGCACAGCCGGGGTTGGTCTCGTGGTGCAGAATGCGCGAGGCGTGGGCGTAGAGCACCTTGTCCTCTTTCACCCGCTCGAATGCCGGCAGCTTCACATAGGTTTTTTCCCACGGCTTGGGCTTGGCCGGCTGCACCAGCACCGGCTGGGCTTCCTGCGCGGCAGGGGCCGCGTCGGTAGCGTCATCCGAGCATGGGGCCCCTTCCATATAAGGGTTCATGATGGGATCGATGCGGCCAATCTGGTCGAGCTTGCTCGAATCCACCCCTTTCCAGCCCGGCAGCGGCTCCTTGCGGATGACGGCGGTGCCGCGAATATCCTGCATGGTCTCGATGGTCTCCCCCGCTGCGATGCGGTGGGCCACTTCCACCAGCGGCCGCTCGGCGTTGCCGTAGATGAGGATATCGGCCTTGGCATCAAGCAGGATGGAGCGGCGGATGGTCTCGGACCAGTAGTCGTAGTGGGCAATGCGGCGTAGGGAAGCCTCGATGCCGCCGATAACGACGGGGACCTCCTTGAAGGCCTCCTTGCAGCGCTGGGTATAGACCAGGGTGGCGCGATCCGGCCGCTTGCCGCCCACATCCCCCGGGGTGTAGGCGTCGTCGTGGCGCAGCTTTTTGTCGGAGGTGTAGCGGTTGATCATGGAGTCCATGTTGCCCGCGGTGACCCCGAAGAAGAGGTTCGGTTTACCCAGACGCATAAAGTCATCCTTCGATGACCAGTCCGGCTGGGCGATGATGCCGACCCGAAAGCCCTGCGCCTCCAGCATGCGGCCGATGACCGCCATGCCGAAGCTCGGGTGATCCACGTAGGCATCCCCCGTCACCAGAATGACGTCGCAGCTGTCCCAACCGAGCTTGTCCATCTCTTTACGGGACATGGGCAGGAAGGGCGCCGTGCCGTAGCACTCGGCCCAATAGCGGGGATAGGAGAAAAGGTTGGGTACCGGCTGCATTTTAACCACCTGGAACAATTCGGGTCGCGCATTATACCGGTTGCAGCCAAGGGGGGCGATGGCTTTTTGTCCCTATAGATCCCACGGAATAGGCCGCCGCCCGCAATAGCAAGGGCGCCCGCAGGCGCCCTTGTGATGATAGAGGCTGATAACCGGCCCCCGCTTGAGCGCGCAGGTCAGGATTCAGGCCAGGATTCAGGCCAAGGCGCTGATCAGGGGGCCGGAGGCTGCGACTCCCCTGCCCCCTTGGCGGCCAGCGCTTCATCTACCTGTTGATCCCGCGCCCCTGTCATGCCGGCGTGACGGGCGATCAGATGGTAGATGGCGGGCACCACCAGCAGGGTGACCAGGGTGGCCAGCGACAATCCGAAGAAGACCACTGTCCCCACCGCCATCCGGCTCTCGTAGCCTGCCCCCATGGAGAGCATCAGCGGCACTGCGCCGATAATAGCGGTGAGCGAGGTCATCAGGATCGGCCGCAAGCGGCGCACCGAGCCTGCGATGATCGCCTCCTCGAACCCTTCCCCGCGCTGGCGCAACTGGTTGATGAACTCGACGATGAGGATGCCGTTTTTGGTCACCATGCCAATCAGCATGATCATCCCGATCTGGCTGTAGATGCTCATCTCCTGCCCCGTCAGCCAGAGGCCAAGCAGGCCGCCGAAGATGCCGAGCGGCACCGTCACCATCACCACCGCCGGGGTCAGGGTGCTCTCGAACTGGGCCACCAGCACCAGATAGACCACCAGCAGGGCGAGGCCAAAGACCAGCACCATCTCCCCCTGATTGTCGCGGTAATCCTTGGAATCACCGGCGTAATCCACCGTCATGCCGGTGGGCAGGTTGGCGTTGGCCCAGCCATCGAGGAAATCGAGGGCCTCACCCAGGGTGTGATCGGGGTGGACGTCGGCGGTCAGGGTGATCGCTTTTTGCCGCTGGTAGTGGTTGAGGCGGTTGGCGGTCGCCACCTGCTTGACGGTCGCCAGGGTCGAGAGACTGACCATCTCGCCGTTGGCGGCCTTCAGGTAGATGCGACCGAGATCCGAGATGCCATTGAACTCGGTCTGGTTGCCGCGCAGGTAGACGTCATACTCCTCACCCCTGTCCACATAGGTGGTCTTGCTCGCCCCGCCCAGCAGGGTCTGCAAGCTGTTGGCCACGGTGGAGACCGGAATGCCAAGCTGGCTGGCGCTGTCGCGATTGATGGTCACCTGCAGCTCGGGGGTCTTCTCGGCGTAGTCGAGATCCGGGCTCAGCATCAGGCCGCTGCCCTGCGCCGCCTGTTGCAGCGCCAACCCCTGCTGGTAGAGCTCGGCATAGTCGTTGCCCTGCAGCACGAACTGCACCGGCGCGGTGGAGCCGCCCCGGAAACCGGGCTGGAAGGTGCGGATCATCACATCGGGAATGCCGGAGAGTTTGGCACCCAGCGAGCGGGAGAACTCGGTGGCGGTGACGTCGCGCTCGGCCCAGTCGGTGAGCTGGATGATCACCATACCGGTCTGATCGCCGCCACGGCCAAAGGCGGGGGTACTGAAGCTCAGCGCCTGCACCACCCCTTTACCCAGCATCGGCATGATGGCGGACTCCACCTGCTGCATGTTGCGCTTCATCCGCTCGATGCTGGTCCCCTCTGCCCCCTTGACGAAGACATAGATGACGCCACGATCCTCGGTCGGGGTGAGGCTGGTCGGTAGTTGGGTAAAGAGGGCGCCGATACCGCCCAGACAGAGCAGCAACACCAGCGGCGTCCAGCGGGAGCGACGCAGCACCCACGCCAGCAGGTGGCGATAGTGCCCCTCCAGCCAGCCGAGCCCGCGATCGAGCCCGGCTGTCAGCCGGTTCGGCCGATCGAGCGGTCGCATCAGCCAGGAGCCCATGGCCGGGGTCAGGGTCAGCGCCACCAGCGAGGAGCAGAGCACAGCCAAGGAGAGCAATATCGCAAACTCGGTAAAGAGCCGCCCCACCATGCCATCCATAAAGGCGATGGGGACAAACACCATCACCAGCACGGCGGTGGTGGCGATGACCGCAAAGCCCACCTCGCGGGTGCCGTGCCAGGCGGCCAGCAGGGGCGGTTCCCCCCGCTGCAGATGGTGGTGGATGTTCTCCACCACCACGATAGCGTCATCCACCACCAGGCCGATGGCGAGAATAAGGGCCAGCAGGGTGATGAGGTTGATGGAAAAGCCGAAATACCAGGCACCGATAAAGGCAGAGATGAGCGACACCGGCACCGTAATGGCCGGAATCAGCGTGGTGCGCCCCTGCCCGAGGAACAGATAGAGCACCGCCACCACCAACACGGCGCAGATGGCCAGGGTCTCGTACACCTCGTCGATGGCCTGCTTGATAAAGATGGTGGAGTCGTAATCCACCTCGAGCTTGGCCCCCTCAGGCAGGAAGCGCTGCATCTCACCGAGTTTCTTCTCGATCCCCTGCGCCACCGCCAGCGGGTTGGCGGTGGACTGGGCGACGATGCCGATACCCAGGCTCTCTTTGCCGTTGCGCTGATAGGCGCTGTCTTCGTTCTTGGCTCCCACCGCCACGTCGGCGATATCGGCCAGATAGACGCTCTGGCCGTTGGCGGCTGTGGTGACTTGCAGCTGCTGGAAATCTTCCGCTGTGTGATAGAGACGGGCGATCTGCACCGCCATGGTCATGGAGTTGTTGCGGATCTCGCCCCCCGGCAGCTCGATATTCTCCCGCTTGAGGGCCTCTTCCACATCGCTCACCGTGATACCACGGGCGGCCATGTCGGCCGGGCGCAGCCGCACATACATCACCTGGGTGAGATCGCCGGAGAGCGCCACTTCGCTCACCCCGTCCACCAGACTCAGGGGGTCGACCAGCACGCGGTTGGCGTAGTCGGTCATGGCGGTGCGATCCATCTGGCTGCTGCTGAAGTTGAGCCAGATCGCCACATCACCGTTGCCGCTGTCCTTGGTCACCAGCGGCTCGTCCACATCATCGGGCAGCCGGGGCCGCGCGCGGGAGAGGGCATCGCGCACATCGGAGATCCCCTCCACCATGTTCCAGCCGAGCTTGAACTCGACGGTGATCATCGAGCGCCCCTTGCGGGTCATGGAGTTGATGTTCTTGATACCGCTGATGCCGGAGAGCTGATCCTCGATGGGCTTGGTGACCTGACTCTCCATCACCGAGGGGGCGGCCCCCTCATAGGTGGTGGTGATGGAGACCGACGGGATCTGCACATCGGGCATCTCCCGCACCGTCAATTTGCTGAAGGCGACCAGACCAAACACGGTGAGCAGGGCGCTGAGCACCACCGCCACCAGCGGGCGACGTACTGAGATATCGGAGAGCCACATCAGCCGTTTACCTCGGCCAGATCACGCACCTGCACCCCATCACGCAGATTGACCAGCCCCTCGACCACGATGCGATCGCCGACCTTCAGCCCCTCGGTGACCCAGACGGTCTCCCCTTCGGTCTCGCCGAGCACTACAGGCACCCGCTTGACCCGGCCATCGGCCTCAAGACGGTAAACAAAGCGCTGCTCACCGGCATACTCCACCGACTGGGCGGGGATCAGGGTGAGCTGCTGGGCCGGCAGTGCCAGCTCCACATTGAGCAACATGCCCGGGCGCAACTGGCCATTGCCATTGGGGATCATCACCCGCGCCTTGATGTTCTGGGTATCGTTGGAGACGCGGCTGTCGAGGGTGGTCAAGGTGCCGTTGAATTGCTGATCCGGCCAGGCGGTACTGGTGGCGGTGACCGCCATGCCCGGTCGCAGCAGGGAGAGGTAACGCTCCGGCACCGCCAGATCGAGGCGCAGTTTGTCCAGTTCATCGAGATGCAGCAGGGTATCGCCGCTGTTGACCAGCGCCCCTTCGCTCAGATCAATCAGGCTCACGGTACCGGCAAAGGGCGCCTGCAAGGTACGCAGGGAGAGCTCGTAGCGGGCGGCATCGAGGCGGGCCTGCACCTGGGCCACGGTGGCCTCCTGCCCCTCCAGCTCGGATTGGGTCACGGCGCCACGGGCCACCAGCTTGCGCATATCCCCCAGCTTGCGGTTCTCGTCGCGCAGACTGGCGCTCTGCTCGGCCAGCTCAGCCTGCTGCTTGCCCGCATCGAGCGCGATCAGGGTCTCCCCCTTCGCCACGCTCTGACCAGATTGCACCGCAATCTTGACGATGCGACCGGTCACTTCGGGGCTGATGATGACAGAGCGATTGGCTGCCAGCTTGCCCACCAGCTTGAGGGTCGGCTCGGCCAGGCTCTGCTTGACGGTTTGAGTGCGGATATTGACCTGTCTGGTCGGTGCTTTGGCGGCGGGTTCGCTGTGACGCAGCGCCCAGACGCCGGCAACCACGATTAGAAGAAGGCCCAAGCCGAGCCAGATACGCATTTTCATCGAACAGTCCATGAAGAGTGAGAGGGTAAATCCAGATTGGGGCCATTTTAGCCCCAGACTATGCCGTGACTATGTATAAATGTGACAAAACGTAACAAGAGCGGGATAAGCTCACTCTGTTTCAGGTCGCGCCGTTTGTTTTCACGCCACATCGCATACACTAACGACAATTTCCTTCGCAACCCGACTGACTGCCTATGCCCAAAATGTCTGACCACCGCTTTCTCACACGCCTGACCTGGCTCCTGTTCGCCGTGGTCATCCTGCTGATTGGTCTGACCTTGCGGCAAAGCCTGAAACAGATAGAACGCCTCTACCAGAGCGATACTCTCAACAGCGCCATCTACCTGCGGGATCGGTTCAAACAGACCGAAGTGTTTCTGGAGGCGATGCGCGGTCAGGCCGAAGAGCGACTGCGCAGCGACCCCCAGTCGGTGCTCACCCGCCAGCTCTATGGCCATATCGAGGCGCTGCCAGAGGGGCTGGCCCTCGACAAGCTCCCCGGCGATTTACCGGCCGGACTGGCGGGCAACCTCACCGGTGACGGCCCGCTGCCGTCCCCCGGCAGTGCGCGGGAGGCGCAACTTCATTTGGCCCTGAGCCTCTCCCCCTTGTTGTCCACCGCCAGCCAGCGCCTGGGCAGCGAGATCGCCTGGGCCTACTTCACCGGCGTGGACAACTTTATCTACCTCTATCCCTGGATCCCCTCCAGCCAGTTTCGTTTTGCCCGCAGCATCTATGACAAGCACTACTGGCAGGATGCACTGATGTCACCCAACCCCAGCCGGGACACCATTCTCTCCCGCCCCTACGAAGATTTTGCCGGACTGGGCACCATGGTCACCATGTCCCAGCCTCTCTACAAGGACGGCTCGCTGGTAGGGATGATCAGCATGGACATCCTGCTCTCACGCTTGCAATCGCAGCTCAATCAACTGGCACCGGCGCTGGGTGAGTATCTGCTGCTCAATCAGTACCATCAGGTGCTGGCCAGCAGCGCGCGCCAACCCGTGGTGCCGCAAGACCCCGAGCCGACCGACGAATACCAGTGGCAACAAGGGGCATTGCAGCTGACCATGGCAATCCCAGATACCCCGCTGAGACTGGTGCACAGCGTCACCCTGCTGCCACTGGTGTGGGCCATGCTCTGCCAGTCAACGCCGACCCTGCTCGCCATCCTCTTTATGCTGCTGGCCGCCCTCTCCAACCTGAGGTCCCATCGCCTCAACCAGCGGCTCAATTATCTCTCCTGCCACGATGCCCTCACCGGCGCCTTCAACCGCCACTATCTGGTGCTGCTGGAACAGGCGGGAGAGCTGTCCCGGTTGCAAGCGGGGATCCTGATGTTCGATGCGGATCACTTCAAACGGGTCAATGACAACTTCGGCCATGCCGTCGGCGATATCGTGCTGATCCGGCTGGTGCAGATCTGCCAGCAGCAGCTTAGACCCACAGATCACCTGATCCGCTGGGGTGGCGAAGAGTTTCTGCTGCTGATTGGCCGCGCAGATGCAACGCAGCTCGGCGAGCTGGCGGAGCGGCTGAGAAAAGCGGTGGCAGATCATGACTGGGCCGCCATCGAACCCGGGCTGGAGGTCACCATCAGCCTCGGCTATCTGCCCCATCAGGAGAACCTTCCCCTGCACGAAGCGGTGCGCCGTGCCGATGTGGCGCTCTATCAGGCCAAGGCCAACGGTCGCAACCGCAGCGAAAGATGGCAGGGTGACGCCTCCTGACTCTCGGAGTAAGCTGAGCCCTCAACCCCTTTTTTGGAGGACTGTCGTGCCACGTAAACCCCGCGTAGGGCTCGCTCTCGGGAGCGGCGCCGCCAGAGGATGGGCCCATATCGGCGTCATCCGCGCCCTTGAACGTCTCGGCATCAAACCGGATTTGATCGCTGGCTGCTCCATCGGCAGCTTTGTCGGTGCCGCCTATGCCGCCGGAGAACTGGATCGGCTGGAAACCTGGGTGCGCGGCTTTACCCGCCTGCAGGTGGTCAGCCTGCTCGACCCGGCCCTCTCTGGCGGTCTGTTTCGCGGCGAAAAGGTATTTGGCCTTGCCGCCAGCCATCTGGGGGATCCCGATCTCGAGAGCCTGCCCATCCCCTTCGCCTGCATCGCCACCGAACTCGATACCGGCCGCGAGATCTGGTTGCAACAGGGCCCGCTGCGCCAGTCGGTGCGCGCCTCCTGCGGCATGCCGGGGATCCTCACCCCGACCCGGATCAACGACCGCTGGCTGGTCGATGGCGCCGTGGTCAATCCGGTGCCCATCTCGCTGGCCCGCGCCATGGGGGCCGAGGTGGTGATTGCGGTCAACCTCAACACCGATATGCACCAACCCTGGACCGATGAGCCGGATCAACCCGGCAGCGGCGGCCTGCTCAGCCAGTGGCTCAATCGCGGTGAATCGGCGCCAGCCACACCGGGTCTGTGGAGCGTGATGAGTGGCTCCATCAACATCATGCAGGAGCGGATCACCCGTGCCCGGATGGCCGGTGACCCGCCGGAGATCCAGCTCTGCCCGCGCCTTGGTAGCTTCTCCATCATGGATTTTCATCGTGCCAGCGATGCCATAAACGAGGGGGAAGCCTGCGTCGAGCGCAACCTCGATCAGCTCAAGGATGAACTGGGCCGCCTCGGGTTGCTGGGCAGTTAGTTGTCGACATGCAGCGGTTTACACATGAAAAAGCGCCATTCGGCGCTTTTTTCAACTTGCTTACCCGGTTACTCCTTACGGTAGAAGAGCAACCCGAGCAGAATCACCCCCACAGAGACCAGCAGATAGAGTCCCAGACTGGGATTGGTGATACCGCCATACAGAATGATGAGCGCGCCCAGGGTGGCGCAGGTCGGGATCACAAACCGCTTTATCCAGCCCAACTCGGTAAAGGTGCGCATGTACCAGACATAGAGGAACAGATAGAGGCCATAAATCAGCACGATCGGCATCTCGTCCAGGGCGATGTAACGACCGAATGTCTCGTTGATGCTGCAGTACCACAGCACTGAGTAGATCACCGACAACAGCGCTGCCGCGAGGGCCGAGTTGATGGGCATGTGGTGATGCGGTTCGATACGGCTCATCCACTTGGGGGCAGGCCCCTGATTGCGGATCGCCAGCGAGTAGGGAATGCGCATGGTCGCCAGCACCAGACCATTGAGGGTGCCGAGGCAGGAGATAATCACGAACACGGTCAAAATGGTCGAGGCAGTCCCGCCAAACAGGCTGGTTGTCGCGAGATTTACCGCGTTATCCCCTTGCGCCACTATCTCGTCCGTCGGCAAGACGCTGGCGATCCCCAGAAAATAGGTGACGTAGACCACAAAGACTATCAGGGTGCCAATCACCAGCGCTCTGGGCAGATTCTTCTTGGAATCGCGAATTTCGCTGTTGATGGTCACGGCGGCGATCCACCCCTCATAAGCGAAGGCGGTGGCAACCACGGCCGTGGCCAGAGTGCCTCCGGTGCTTCCTATCCCATCCATTGCCTGCACAAAGTTGGTCACGGTGACACCATTGAGCAAGCCTGAAATGGTGCCCACAATGGCAACCAGGATCAGCGGGATCAACTTGATCAGGGTAGAGCCCACTTGCAGCTTGCCCGCCAGGACCGGGGTATAGAAGTTGATCAGATAGGTGACCGTCATATAGACAGCCGCCAGTATCCAGGTCGCACCAGAGTTGGTCGGATTATCACTACCGAGCAAGATCATGGTGTACAGAGCGGCGACCCAGGCAAGGATGGCGGAAAGAGGGGCGTAATAGAGTACGCCTTTGAACCACCCCACCAGATAACCAAACATTTTGCCGTATGCCGCTTCGGCATAATCGACGATACCGTTGGACTTTTCGATCCGCTGGGCAAACTCGGCAAACACCAGCGCGCCGAAGATCATCGAAAATGCCCCCAGCGCCCATGCCAGCAGCGCAATGGCCAGATTACCGCCAGTCAGACGCAGTACATCATCGGCCTTGAAGAAGACACCGGAGCCGATCACCACGCCGACCACCATCGCAATGGCAGTCATCAGGCCATAACGTTTATCCAACTCATTACTGCTCATACCCATACTCCATACGATTGCTCATATCATCCTGAATGTAATAGTGTTCAGGTGGCCAGATACCACCAGGGGCCCACTTTTCGGGGCCGCTTATTCTCGTTGGCCTGTATGGATAATTCAAAGCGTGTTAGATCAAAATATCGATCGGCAACCCAAAAAAAATACCGCCCGAAGGCGGCATTTCTATTCACATCGATGATCACGCCTTGGCGAGGTCATCCGGGCCAATCTGGCCGATTTCGGCGACTTTCTTGTCTGCCAGCAGCCAGAGGGTGAACTTGTGCAGATCCGGGTGGTGCGCCAGGGCAACCAGGAAGGCGCCCCCAACTTCACGGTAACCCAGCTCGTAGTTTTTCAGCGTGGTGGGAGGAACACCCAGCAAATCTGCAAACTTCGGACGGCTCAAACCGACCGCTTCACGGATCTGACGGATCTTCTTGCCAACAGTGACGATATTTGAATTCATAATGTTCCATACTCCGTTTGGCGGATTTACTCCGCCTTTTATTTTTCGCGACGACTCGTAGTCAAGTGTATCAGTTTTGTTCGGACTCGTTATGGTCGAGCCTCTATCTTATGAGCGCCTTTCGGCGACAACCCTTGCCTTCAAGGGGGGATGGTAATCGCTCAGCCGCCTCAGGTAAACAGTCTCGAAAAGAAACCTTTATTGTGGCCCCCCCAATAACTCGTATAATCCGCCGGATACCCATTAAGAGGAATAAGTATGGCGTTTCCCGGCATTATCTCTCGCCTGCACCCCGTATCCAGCACAGAAGAACTGGCACAACAGCGCCTGCAAGGTGAACAATATCGCGCCGAAGCATTCTGGCTTCCGGCCTTGATGTCCAGCCACGCCAGCGAACTGCTGGCCGCCCTGCCGGAGAGCTGCAGTCTGTTTCTTGAACAGGCATGCCCAGACCTGGCCCTGCGCAGCCACGACGGCACCTTGCATAACAATGAGCAGCTCGTCACGGTAAATGGTCAGGCGATTGCTCTGGCAACCACCCCGGGTGATGGTGGTCTGGTGCCCGAATCGGGCATGTGCGAAATGGCCGACTGGCTGGAGGCGGGACATCGCCACTTCATCTGTTCAGCTGCGGTTCAGCCTGTGGCTCGCGCCATCCTCAACATCTGGCCCCTTGACCCCTATCTGGCCCGACATTTCTTGATGACATTTACCCCCCTGCTGCAGAGCGCAACCCTGGCAGATTACCTCGCGGTCTTTGCCGCCAGAGCGAATCCTGCCAGCCCGCATAGCGACTGGGTTCAGGCCTATATGAAGCTGGAGAAGAAACTGCACAGGGCCTATCTGGATCACTAATTAATCTGGATAAACAGCCAGTTAAGGGCACGACACAATTTGCCACAAGGCTCATTTGTGAGCTTGATCATGTTTTAAAATCGGCATAGAGTGCGCCTCGTCATCGGAATGACATCAGTTGCCTGGCAGTGGTTTCTCACGCATTGCGTGCCATGCCAGCGCACTCGACACACCAGGAGAGTGTGCAACCCGGTTATACCGGGTCATCTGCCAGACTCGACGCCAGCCGTACGGCGGAGCCTGCAGCTTACATAAATTACAAAGTGTGAAGCACGTGAATAACGTGCGATCTCAACGAGGATTTTTTTATGATGAAAATGGCTCCTTCCATGATCGCCATCGCCATGGCTGCTCTGGGTGCTACCGCTGCTCACGCCGCTGACGACATCTACTTCGGTGCCGGTGTCGGTGCTACTCACTTCAACGGCCTGAACAAGCTGGAAAGCACCAATGTAGGCCAGGAAGACGCGGCAGCTGCCAACGCCTTCATGGGTTACAACTTCACCGAAAACTTCGGTACCGAACTGGGCTACCAGTACACCGGTCGTGGCAACACTGACGGCAACCGTTACGAGAGCCAGGGTGCCACCCTGTCCGGTATCGCCCGTATGCCGGTTGGCAACGACTTCTCCCTGTTCGCTGAAGGCGGCGCCTACTGGGGTCACACCGATGGTCTGGGTACCAGCGACACTAAAGTTTCCCCACTGGCCGGTGCTGGTGTGACTTACAAAGTAAGTGACGCGCTGGATCTGCAAGCTCGCTACCGCTACATGTGGGATGTTGCTGACCTGCACGCCAACGGTGAGCGTTACAAAGCCAACCAGAGCATCGCTACTCTGGAAGCGGTATACCACCCGTTCCGTACTTCCTACGTAGCTCCGGTAGCTGCTCCGGTTGTTGAAGAAGCGCCGGCTCCTGCTCCGCAAGTGGTAGAGAAGAACTTCGCCCTGAACTCAGACGTGCTGTTTGCCTTCGGCAAAGACACCCTGAAGCCGGAAGGCGTTGCAGCCCTGAACGGTCTGTATCAGCAAATCGTTGAGTTCCAGCCGAAAGATGGCAACGCTGTTGTTGTTGGTTACACCGACCGTATCGGTTCCGACGCTTACAACCAGAAGCTGTCTGAAGCCCGTGCCCGCACCGTTGCCAACTTCCTGGTAAGCAAAGGTATGGCTGCCAGCAAAGTTGCCATCGAAGGTCGTGGCGAAGCCAATCCGGTTACCGGCACCAAGTGCAACGGCGTAACAGCTAAAGCTCAACTGATCTCCTGCCTGGCTCCGGATCGTCGCGTAGAAGTTCGCGTATCTGGCGTACAAGAAGTTCAGCAATAATCTGACCTCGTTCAGATAGTGCGAAAAAAAGGGATGCTGCGGCATCCCTTTTTGTTTGTCTCGTTCTCGCTTGCATCCCTCAGTCCCGCCTCCCTGCCCTTGCCTGCCCCGTCTCGAAAGCATAAAGTAGTTGCGCCTGTAAGGTATTGGATAAGCACTAAAAAGCGCTTCTTGTCCGGTCTGTTGTCCATGACGCCAATGCATCATGAGAGTCCAAAGCCTTCGCTATCCACTTTGCTGGCGATTTTTCGCAGCAATAAAAACAAGTGCATTGCCCGACATGGGCTAACACAACGAGGATAAACCGATGAAACTCAAAATGGCTCCTACCCTGATTGCACTGGCGCTCGCCGCCGCAGGCACCACAGCTCAGGCTGCCGATGACTGGTACACCGGTGTTGGTGCAGGTTGGGCTTATGCCCACGGTCTGGATGATTTTGGCAAAGACACTGACAAAGATGCCACTGCGCTGAGCCTGTTCGGCGGTTACAACTTCAACGACTACTACGCAGCGGAACTGGGCTACCTCTACGCCGGTAAAGCGGGCGTGGACGGTGCCGATTTCAAAACCCAGGGTGCCACCCTCTCCGGTATCGCCCGCCTGCCGCTCGGCGATATCTTCTCGGTGTTTGCTGAAGGCGGTGCCTACTTCAATCACGTCAACGGCAATGGCAACAGCGACAACGGCACTGCGCCGCTGGCGGGTCTGGGCCTGACTGCCAAGCTCTCCGACCTTATCGATGTGCAGGCACGCTACCGCTATCTGTGGAATCTGGGTGACGAGCAGAAAACCTGGGAGAGCGACATGAGCGTCGCGACCCTGGAGCTGGTGATGCACCCGAACCGCACCTCTTATGTTGCCCCGGTTGCCGCCCCTGCGCCTGAGCCGGTTCCCGAGCCGGTACTGGTCGACAAGAACTTCGCCCTTAGCTCAGACGTGCTGTTTGCCTTTGGCAAATCCACCCTCAAGCCAGAAGGTGTCGCAGCGCTCAACACCCTGTATCAGCAGATCGTTGATGTTCAGCCGAAAGATGGCAGCGCCGTGGTCGTCGGTTACACCGACCGTATCGGTTCTGATGCCTACAACCAGAAACTATCCGAAGCGCGTGCCCGTACCGTAGCCGACTTCCTGGTTGGCAAAGGTCTGCCGGCTGGCAAAGTTGCCATCGAAGGTCGCGGTGAAGCCAATCCGGTCACCGGTACCCAGTGCAACAGCGTCAAGGGCAAGGCTCAGCTGATCTCCTGCCTGGCACCGGATCGCCGTGTAGAAGTACGCGTCACCGGCGTGCAGCAAGTACAACAGTAATCCTGCAGTCCGACATAACAAGGAGGCCACCTGGCCTCCTTTTTCTTGCCGCTTATTTCACCCACCTTGTACCCTCTTTTGCCCCCTTCCTCTTCCCGTCTCGCGCCCTAGTTCACGGCGTGTCGCCCCCATACCTCTTTGGTGGTTAAAAACAGCCCGTCACCTATACATAAGTGTGGGGTTTGACCAGCAGGCAACCTCACTACACCAAACATCGACGAGGATACGCGATGAACATAAGAGTAAAACCTGTGTGGATTGCACTGGCATTGGCGAGCACAGGCGCACAAGCTGAACCGGTTCACGACTGGTATGCCGGGGTTGGCGGTGGCTGGGCCATTGCCCACAATCTGAATGATTTCAGTCAGGATGTCGGCAAGGATGCGACTGCGCTCTCCCTGTTTGGCGGCTACAACTTCACGGAAAACCTGGGGGCCGAGATTGGCTATCTCTCCACCGGTGACTGGGATATCAGCGGCCATGACTTCAACAGCAAGGGAGCCACGCTGTCAGTCATTGGCCGCCTGCCGCTCAGCGAGATGTTCTCGCTCTTTGCCGAAGGCGGTGGCTATATCTATCACGTCGAGTCGGTCAATGGCGGGGACGACAACCTGGCGCCGCTGGCGGGTCTGGGAGTGACGGCCCGGCTCCATGACTGGGTCGATCTGCAGGCACGCTACCGCTACATAGTGCGCGTTGGCGATGATCCGGATAACGGCAAAGCCAACAGCGGCACCCAGCGCTGGGTCAGCGACATCAGCACCGCCACGCTGGAGCTGGTGATCCACCCGAACCGCAGCCAACCCAAAGAAGCAGCCCCCACGCCCGCCCCGGTCGTGGTTCCCCCGCCACCGGCCGAACCGGAGGTGGTGGATCAGACCTTTAACCTCAGTTCAGATGTGCTGTTCGCCTTTGGCAAAGCGGACCTCAAACAGGAGGGGATGAGTGCGCTGGACGATCTCTACCAGCAGATCGTCGACGTGCAGCCCAAGGATGGCAGTGCAGTCGTGATGGGTTATACCGACCGTATCGGTTCGGATGCCAACAATCAGAGGTTGTCAGAAGCTCGGGCCCAAACCGTTGCCGACTTTCTGATCAGCAAGGGATTGCCTGCCGACAAGGTGAGCATCCAGGGCAATGGCGCGAGTAATCCGGTCACCGGCAACCAGTGTGATGCCATCAAGGCGAAGGCGGCGCTCATCGACTGCCTTGGGCCGGATCGCCGGGTAGAGGTGCGTGTCACCGGCGTAAAGGGCGGCAGCGAGTAGTTGATCTTGAGGCGATAACCATGTCAGACGTGCAGTAAAAAGGGATGCCGAGGCATCCCTTTTGCTTTGCATCTTCCCGCAGAAATCAGAACGAGGTGCGACGGTAGCGGCGATATTCCGGATGCCAGAAGTTGGCGTCGATGGCCTGATCGATCACCTCGTCCGGGGTCTGCACCGCTTTGCCCTGCAGCATGGCGGTCTTGGCCACCATCTTGGCGATGTAGCGGGAGACCTGATGGATATCCGCCAGATCCGGCAGCAGAGAACCCTCCTCCCCTTTCACCAGCGGCGAACACTCTGCCAGCGCGCGACTGGCCGACATCAACATGGCGTCGGTCACCCGGGTGGCACCGGAGGCGATAACACCCAAACCGATCCCGGGGAAGATGAAGGAGTTGTTGCACTGGGCGATGACGTAGCGCTTGCCCTTGTGCTCCACCGGTGCGAACGGGCTGCCGGTGGCCACCAGCGCCTGACCGTCGGTCCAGCGGATAAGGTCTGCCGGCGTCGCCTCGACCCGGGAGGTGGGGTTGGAGAGCGGGAAGATGATGGGACGGGCACAGTGCTTGTGCATGGTCTTGACCACCTCTTCGGTAAACAGCCCCGGCTGACCGGAGACCCCAATCAGGATGTCCGGGCGACCGTGCTCCATCACCTCCAGCAGGGAGATATTGTCCCCCACAGGCCAGTCAGCGATCCGCTCCACCGGCTGGGAGAGACGGCGCTGGAAGTCGAGCTGGTTGGGGATCTTGTCGGTGATAAGACCGAAGCGGTCCACCATAAATACCCGGCTGCGGGCCTGGGCATCGGTCAGCCCCTCGGCCTTCATCTGTGCCACGATCTGCTCGGCGATACCGCAACCGGCGCTGCCCGCACCGAGGAAGGCAACCCGCTTCTCGGAGAGCTTGGCGCCGGAGGCCTTGCAGGCGGCGATCAGGCTGCCCAGCGTCACGGCAGCAGTGCCCTGAATGTCGTCGTTGAAGCAGCAGAGCTCGTTCTTGTAGCGGTTGAGCAGTGGCATGGCGTTGTTCTGGGCGAAGTCCTCGAACTGCAGCAGGATGTCGGGCCAACGGCGCTTGACCGCCTGAATGAAGGCATCGACGAACTCGGCATACTCATCCCCCGAGATACGCGGATTGCGCCACCCCATATAGAAGGGGTCATTGAGCAGTTGCTGGTTGTTGGTGCCGACATCCAGCACCACCGGCAGGCAGTAGGCGGGCGAGATGCCACCACAGGCGGTGTAGAGGGATAGCTTGCCGATGGGAATGCCCATGCCGCCGATCCCCTGGTCACCCAGACCCAGGATCCGCTCGCCATCGGTCACCACGATCACTTTGACGTTCTGCTTGGTGGCGTTTTGCAGCATGTCATCGATCCTGTCCTTGTCCGGATAGGAGATAAACAGGCCACGGGCGCGGCGATAGATGTTGGAAAACTCCTCGCACGCCTTGCCCACCGTCGGGGTGTAGATGATGGGCAGCATCTCGGTCAGGTGGTTGTGCAGCAGACGGTAGAAGAGCGTCTCGTTGGTATCCTGGATGTTGCGCAGATAGATGTGCTTGTCCATGTCGTTGCCAAACGCCATGAACTGGCGATAGGCACGCTCGGCCTGCTCTTCGATGGTCTCGATATTCTGGGGCAACAGACCTTCGAGGTTGAAGTTGCTGCGTTCTTCGCTGGTGAAGGCGCTGCCCTTGTTGAGCAAAGGGGTCTCCAGCAGGGCGGGACCGGCGTAGGGAATGTAGAGAGGACGTTTCTGGTTATTATCTTCAAACATGGATCTTGGTACCTAAACGGTTAGCTAGACGCAGGGACCCGCCGATCCTAGGGGCTTGTCTCATTAATTTCAAAGAGTTTGCACATCCGTTGCAAAAGGTTTGCGACCCAGTCGACGAAAGGCGCCGGGGGTCTGACCAGTCAGACGACGAAAGCGGTTGGCAAAGTTGGCCCCATCGCTGTAACCGACCCGGGCCGCCAGCTCGCCAAGTGGCCAGTTGGTATAGAGCAGCAGCTGGCGCGCCTTGTTCATTCTGAGCTCGGTCACCCTCGCCATCGGCCCCATACCGAACGCTTGCTGACAGAGGCGATGCAGATGGGGCACGGAGCAGGCCATCTGTCGGGCCAGCAGGGCGACACTCCAGGGTTCGTCCAGGCGCGCCTCCACCCGGCGAAACAGTGCCTGCAATCTGAGTTCAGGGGTGCCGCGCACCTCCCCTTGCAGGGTGCGCTCCAGCAGCGCCAACAACAGGCTGAGCAGTTGGGGTTGTAGCGGGGAGCGAACCCCCTCCCCCTGCATCAGGCTGAGCAGATGGTAGAGCTGATCGCCGCCATCCCCCTGCCAGATACGGTGACCAAGGCGGTGCAGATGCTGCCAACGCGGCACGTCATCGAGCAAAATCCAGCTGATCTGCCAGCTTTCGCCAATCAGCTTGAGACCGCCGGGCACGGCGGCGGGCAGGAAAATCAGTGACCCGGCCGGAATGGCTTGCTCCCCCTCGTCGGTGAGCAGCGCCCCCCCCTCATCGTGACTCACCATCAGAATGTGAAACTCGGGGCGATTGCGGCGAATGAGGTAGTGATCCCGCACCCGGGAGAGGCCGGTCAGGAAGATCCCTGCCTCGCCGAGCAGGGGCAGCCCTTCACGTCCCAGCATCTGCTCTTCGCAGGCTGGTGCTATCTCCAGACACTCGCTGGCAAATGGCATAACACCTCAACAGGATATTTTTACACAAGAAAATCGAGAGCTACTCACAGTGAGAAGAGCCTCGCCAGTCCCTATCATACCCCTGACAAACCTTGCTTTTCTCATACCCGGTTAACAACTATGAATTATTGGCAAGCGATTTTAAAACAAACCACCGATCGCGAGTTCATGACCCGATTGTGGCGGCTGGCCCTGCCTGTCTCGCTGCAATCAATGATGTTCTCCCTGCTCGGCCTCATCGATATCATGATGGTGAGCCAGCTTGGCACCACGGCTGTGGCGGCGGTCGGCTTGGGTAACCGGGTCTTCTTCTTCAATCTGCTGGTGATAGCGGGCCTCGCGGGCGGGGTCTCGGTATTGGCAGCACAATACTTCGGGCGCGGGGAGATGGCCGGGGTGCGCCGCTCCCTGGCGCTGGCCATAGTGGGCGCCTTGCTGGTCACCCTGCCCTTTGCCTTCATCTATGTGTTATCACCGGGCAGCGTACTCGGCTTTGCCAGTCAGGATCCGGCACTGCGCGAGCTGGCGGATCAATTCTTGATGATCACCGGCGCTACCATCCTCTGTACCGCCATCGTGGTGCCGCTGGAATCAGCCCTGCGCTCGGTGGGCAATGCCGCCGCGCCGACCCGCATCGGCATTATCGCCATCATCGCCAACGTCATCCTCAACTACGCCCTCATCTTCGGTCACTTCGGCTTCGAGGCGATGGGGGTGGCCGGTTCGGCCTGGGGCACCACCATTTCCCGGCTGCTGCAGACAGCCCTGCTGCTGCTCTACGTAAAGCGTTATGAGGCGCGCCTGATCCCGCGCGCACCAGACTGGCTGGCCGCCTTCAAGCGCAAGGAGGTGGTGCGCTTTACCCTGATCGCCCTGCCACTACTGTTCCATGACGGCCTCTGGGCCTTCGGCATGCTGATTTACGGCTTTCTCTACGCCCATCTTGGCACCGATTCGCTGGCCATCATGACCACACTCGGCACCCTGGAGAGCATCCTGATCTCCCTCTTCTTCGGACTGGCGGTGGCCTGCTCCACCCTGCTCGGCCACCGGCTCGGGGCCGAGGAGTACGAGGTCGCCTGGCAGCACTCCCAGCTGTTCCTGCTGCTCGCCCCCATCGGCGCGCTACTGGTGGGAATCATCGTCTGGCTGCTGCAAGCCAACCTGTTGCAGTGGGTCGGCAACCTGCCCCCCGAGCTGATGACAGAGGCTGGACAGGTGCTCGGCATCATGTGTCTCGGGATGCTGCTCAAGGTGTTCAACATGGTGGGGATCATCGGGGTGCTGCGCTCTGGCGGTGATGTGAACTACAGCATCTTTATCGACATCGTCGGCATGTGGTGCATCGGCATCCCGCTCGCCTGGGTGGCGGTCACGCTGCTCGGCTGGCCCCTCTCCTGGGTGGTGGCGGTGGTCTTGCTGGAGGAGCTCAGCAAGGTGCTGCTGGTGCAGCGCCGTATTCGCCAGCGCTGCTGGTTGAAGAATCTGGTGATTGGATAAACAGCCACAAATCGGGGTCATATCAATGACAGAAAAACCCTGTTTGCAGTATGCTGGGCGCCTCTTCAATCAGAGGCAGGGATCCACGGTTTCCCTGTCCAGTAGTCGTTTAAGGAGACGAGCATGCAACCACAGAAAGAGCTGATCACCGAGACGGCCCTGCTTGAGATGGCCAACAAGATCATCAAAGAGCATGAAGACTTCATCCACGGTATGCGCGCCGATTCGGTGGAGCAGAAGGGGGATATTCTGGTGTTCAAGGGGGAGTATTTCCTGGCCGAAGATGGCACCCCGACCGGCAAGACCATGGCGGTCTTCAACATGTTCAAGCTGCTGGCTCAGCAGCTCTCCGGCAAGTACAAGCTGGCCTGATCGCACCAGCTCATTGCCAACAGGATGCCGCCCTCAGGCGGCATCTGTTTTTGCGCGGTTCTGCCCCTCGACCACCACGCAGTTGCGTCCCGCCATCTTGGCCTGATAGAGACACTCGTCGGCACGGTTGATCAGAATATCGATGGTGTCATCGGAACGAGCCATGGCAATCCCGATACTCACCGTCACCTCCAGCAATTCGTCCGAGGTGGGGCTCTTCACCAGCCGCGCCTCGACAGCAATGCGCAGCCGCTCGGCCATTTTGCTCGCCAGCGCCGGATCGGCGCAGTTGTGCATCAGGATGGCAAACTCTTCACCACCATAACGCCCCAGCACCATGTCAGGCTCCAGCTGCTCCCCTAGGGTGGTCGCCACCTCCTTGAGCACTGCATCCCCCGCCAGATGGCCGTAGATATCGTTGATCCGCTTGAAGCGATCGAGATCCAGCAGCATCACCGCGAAGGGCTTCTTCTTGAGTTGCAGCCGGATTCTGGCCTGCTCCAGCTGCTTCATCAGCAGGCGGCGGTTCATCATGCCGGTCAGCTCATCGGTGGTCGATTCCCGATAGAGCCGCAGCAGCATGTTGAGTTGACCGCACTGCACCCAGCAACTGGCCATGGTAAACATGCCGAGCACCCACACCTGATTCAGGGTGGCCTGACTCCAGATGCTCTGGCCCACCAGCAGCCAGTGGCCCAGCAGCATGGTCACCAGTACCACGCCTGCCAGTTGCAAGCCGAGGGAGAGGGGGATAGGGAAGATGGCAAACAGGGTGATCAGCAGATAGGGAAAAGCAGCATAGCCCGCCTGCAACTCCTGTCCGGCGCCAAAGCTGTTCAGGCAGAAGAGGGAGAAGAGCATCATCACGGCCATCAGGTAGCCAAGGGCCAGCTTCATCCGTTCCCGCTTGAAGTGGATGAGGTACGAGAGCGGAATAAGTGGCGAGAGCGCCAGGGTGCAGAAGATCCTGGCTTGGAATAGCTGCTCGAAATGAACGGCGGGCAAGGTCAGCCAATCCACCACGGCCCAGGCGGGCAATCCGAGCATCAGCAAGCAGGTCAGCAGGCGCAAACGCACCGTCATAAAGCCCATGCGAGTACGAGTAAAGTCTTCGGAGTGAACCCTCGCACTCCAGAACTCTGACAACTTGAGCATCCAGAGTCTCCACGATGAATACTGAGGGCTCATTCTACACCTACAAAGTGGTAAAAATGTCATTAGCGGGGAGAATAAAAAGGAGATGTCGGTCACACAAACCGACAGATGATAATCGCAGCGCGCAAACGTTTCAACCCATCAAAAAATAAACCTTTTTTTGCATAATTAGCGCTGGTCAGCCTCATTTCAATCACTACAATAGCGCCCAATTTTCTCCCCCTCCCCACACAATTCGAGGTACTTATGGAACAGGCTGCTGTCACACGCGCCAATCGAGAGGCACATCCACCCAGGCGAGCCCATAGCGAACTGGTCTATGGCATAGAGGATGTCCCGCCTCTGCCCCAGACGCTGTTCGCCGCCCTGCAGCATATGCTCGCCATGTTTGTCGCCATCATTACCCCGCCCCTGATTATCGCCAATGCCCTCGGCCTCCCTGCCGCCGACACCCGTTATATCGTCTCCATGTCGCTGGTCATGTCCGGCATCGCCTCCTTCATTCAAACCCGCCGCTTCGGCCCCATCGGTTCCGGCCTACTCTCGGTGCAAGGTACCAGCTTCAACTTCCTCGGCCCCATCATCGCCTCCGGTCTCGCCCTCAAACAGGCCGCCATGCCCAACGAGGATCTGTTGGGCACATTGTTTGGCACCATGATGGTTGCCGCACTCACTATCGTGGTGATGAGCCGCTTCCTCCATCTGGTGAAACGGATCATCACCCCGCTGGTCACCGGCATAGTGGTGCTGCTGATCGGCCTGACCCTGATCAAAGTGGGCCTGATCAGCATGGGCGGCGGCTATGCAGCCCTCTCTGATGGCAGCTTCGCCAGTCACACCAACCTCTTCCTCTCCCTGCTGGTGCTCGGCCTTATCGTGTTGCTGCAACGCAGTCGCAACCCCTGGTTGCGCCTCTCCGCCATCATGATCGCCATGCTGGCGGGCTATGCCGTGGCCCTGCTGTTGGGCAAAGTGAGCGCCCCCACCTTCGACGGTCCGCTGGTGATGGTGCCCATTCCGCTCCACTACGGCCTAGGCTTTGACTGGCAGCTGTTCGTGCCGCTCGCCATCATCTTCGTGGTGACGGCGCTCGAAGCGATCGGCGACATGACCGCCACCTCGGACATCTCCGGCGAGCCGCTGGAAGGGCCTGTCTATATGGAGCGGATCAAAGGCGGCGTGCTGGCCGATGGTGCCAACTCCATGCTGGCGGCGGTTTTCTCCACCTTCCCCATGTCCACCTTCGCCCAGAATAACGGCGTTATTCAGCTGACCGGCGTCGCCAGCCGTCACGTCGGGCTCTTTATCGCCGCCATGCTGGCGCTGCTTGGCCTGTTCCCGGCGGTCGCCAGTCTGGTACAGCAGATCCCGGAACCCGTGCTGGGCGGAGCTACCATCGTCATGTTCGGCACCATCGCCGCCGCTGGCGTGCGCATCATTGCCCGCGAGGAGCTGGATCGCCGCGCTCTGATGATCCTGGCGGTGTCGCTGGCCATGGGGCTGGGAGTCGCCCAAGTGCCGGAAGTGCTGCAACACCTGCCGGAGCTGGCCAAGAGCGTGCTCTCCTACGGAGTTGCCACCGGTGGCATCACCGCCATCGTGCTCAACCTGCTGCTGCCCAAGCGCGAAGCGCGCCACTCCTGAGACACAGCCTACCGATAGCAAACAGCCCCGCACTGCGGGGCTTTACCTTGCCAGTCGCCACGGGTAGTGTGCTGGGCAGCCTTTTTTGAGGATGCCGCCATGCCCTATCGCCTGCTATCCACCCTTCCCGATACCGCTTCACCCGCACAGATACTGGCGCAAGAGCAGCGCTGGCTGCGCGACTGTGCCCATGACGGCCAGCCCCGCGCTCACCTCTGGCAGGCGCCCCAATGTCTGATTGTCACCCGCAAGGATACCCGCCTCCCCCATTACGAAGCCGCCTGCCAGCAACTTGCAGCTGAAGGTTGGTCAGTGCATGTGCGCGACAGCGGCGGCACTGCCGTGCCCCACGGGGCGGGGATCCTCAACCTATCTCTGCTGCTGCCCCGTACCACCACAGATCTCGCCCACTACTACCGGCTGCTGGGGGCGCCGCTGCTGACCCTGCTGGCAGAGTACGGCCTTGAGGGAAGCTATGACTTCGTGCCCGGCTCCTTTTGCGATGGTCAGTACAATCTGGTGATCGGGGGACGCAAGATCACCGGTACCGCCCAGCGCTGGTTGGCGCCGGGGCAGGATCACCAGGGCGCCGTGCTGGCGCAAGCCATGCTGCTGGTGGCGGGTGATGTGGATGAGGGAACCAGGATGGCGAGCCGCTTCTACGAATTGGCGGGCGGCGAGCTGCGTTTTATGGCGGGAACCTCCACCACGCTGGCAAGCTGCATCGATTGGCGCGGTAGCGATCAGGCACTGGTAGAGAAAGTGCGAGCACATCTGGATAACCTGCTTAGCGAGGGGCTATCCCCCTCATCCTGACCTTATCCCGAAGGGAGAGGGAAAGTACCCATCCAGAGACACTGCGCACAAAAAAGCCACGACCAGAGTCGTGGCTTGTTCTTTTCAATGGGAACGTGAAACGGGCTGAGGCATTCAGGCCGTCTGCGGCTCCGGCTCGGCTTCGCTATCCAGATCCCGGCTAAAGTAGGCGCGGGTCTCGGCGATCACCACATGGCGCAGGCCAATCAGGCCGATGAGGTTGGGCACCGCCATCAGGCCGTTAACGATATCGGCCAGCAGCCAAATCATGTCCAGATGGAGGAAAGCACCGCTCGCTACCAGCGCCAGATAGACCAGACGATAGGGCTTGATCGCCTTCACCCCGAACAGGTACTCGGTGCAGCGCTCGCCGTAGTAGTTCCAGCCAAGGATGGTGGTAAAGGCGAAGAACAGCAGGCCAATGCTCACCAGATACTGGCCAACATGGGCATCGAGCCCCTGGGCAAAGGCCAGACTGGTCATGGCCGCGCCGCTTGCATCGCCGCTCCACACGCCGGTCACCACCAGGGTCAGGCCGGTCATGGTGCAGATGATGATGGTGTCGATGAAGGTACCTGTCATGGAGACCAGCCCCTGCTCCACGCACGAATCGGTCTTGGCCGCCGCCGCTGCGATGGGCGCCGAGCCCAACCCTGACTCGTTGGAGAAGACCCCGCGCGCTACCCCGGACTGAATGGCCAGCATGATGCTAGCGCCGACGAAGCCGCCGGTCGCCGCATGGCCGGTGAAGGCACTCTCGATAACCAGCATGACGGCATCGGGCAAGGCGCTGGCGTTGTTCACCAGCACGCCCAGACAGGCGACGATGTAGAAGATGGCCATGAAGGGCACCACCTTGCTCGACACGCTGGAGATGGACTTGATCCCTCCCAGGGTCACCAGCGCCACGATCAGGGTCAGCACCACGGCGGTCGCTTCACGGGGCACCGAGAAGGAGAGGCTCATGGCGTCTGAGATAGCATTGACCTGCGGGAAGGTACCGATGCCGAAGAAGGCCACGCCGATACCGAACAGGGCAAACAGCTTGGCCAGCGGCTTGGAGCCAAGCCCCTTCTCCAGATAGTACATAGGGCCGCCAGCCATCTGGCCATTGGCATCCTGCTCGCGATATTTGACCGCCAGCAGACACTCGGCGTACTTGGTGGCCATGCCGAACAGCGCCGCCATCCACATCCAGAACAGGGCACCGGGGCCGCCGAGCTTGATGGCGGTAGCCACCCCGACGATGTTGCCGGTACCAATGGTGGCAGAGAGGGCGGTACAGAGGGCGCCGAAGCTGGAGACATCCCCCTGCTTGCCCTGCCCCTGATCGCGACCAAAGACCAGCCGCAGAGCGAGCGGCAAGCGCACCACCTGAAGCAGACCCAGACGCAGGGTGAGATAGATACCGGTCCCGACCAGCAGGATCAGCAGGGGTGGTCCCCAGATAAAGCTATCGATGGCGGTTAACGCCGATTGAATTGATGACATGCATCCTCCTTAAGAAACAGAAATTAAGGAGGAGAAGGATGATCTTCCCATAGGTGTCGCGATCCCCAGAGGCGATCGGATGCGGGCCAGGAACGTGTTCACACTCTTGCTGCGAGGCCGTGATCAAGGCTCATGCGCTGCTCGGAAGCCTCATGTATTTACATACACTCCGGTTCCTGCGCTGCTCTTTACCTTGCTGACGACCTCTCGTTACAGATCGTGAACAGTTCCAAGCCCAGGTACAACCATCCCATCCCCTCTGTCCTTTTGCCTGAGAGTTTCCGGCGCCAGCCTGCCCTTGCGGGTAGTCATGGTGCCTTGCTCCTTCGGCGCCCGATTTAACGGGTCTCTCCAGAGTATCGTCCAGTAGCAGTCCACACCGGTTGCCCGGTACCTGAAAGATTCACTTCTTCGGTGGATGGTTGCCCATCGCTCTCCTGCTACCTTCATCCGAACTAGTTTGGATTAGGAAGTCGGCATGTTAATCCAAAAAATGTGAGCTGTCTCGCACTTGGCCGCCCCCATTTATATTTTTTTAGTGACCACCATAATCGCAGCAAGAATGTTAAATGTTAGTTAACTATCAACAAGTTAGGCTCTCACGGATCAAATGTGACCCAAACGGGAAAAATGGCGGATAGAGAACAGTGATCCCTCTCGTTTCGCCAAGAAAATCTTGCCGACATATCCAATCAAAATGCTTGCGCACAGAATCAATAAGCCGATAATCCGCTGCATAACCAAGCACTTTGCCATCAATTTATGCACTGTGTTCGGTTGGTCCCACCGGACCGCTCGCCTGACCCGGCCGTCGCCGGTTCAATCGCATATGGCTTGGGCATATCACGCCCCCTAAGGATGACCAAAAGAGAATGAACGACGCCCTGGTTGCAAAAGATGTGGTCGCACAAGATTACCGTCAGCTGGTTGAACAATTCGGCTCCCCCCTGCTGCTGCTCGACAAGGCAGCCGTCCGCAAACAGTATCGGGCCCTGGCCGCCGCCCTGCCCGATGTACGATTGCACTATGCACTCAAACCCCTGCCCCATGAGGCGGTGGTCTCTGTCTTGAAGGAAGAGGGGGCCTGTTTCGATCTGGCCACCAATGGCGAAGTGGATCTGGTGCGCAGTCAGGGGGTTCGCCCGGGACGTTGCATTCATACCCATCCCATCAAGCGCGACAGCGATATCCGTTATGCGCTGGAGTTCGGCTGCACTGTGTTTGTCTACGACAACCCGCTGGAGCTGGAGAAGTTCATTCCCTACAAGGACGAAGTGAAACTGTTGCTGCGGGTCAGCTTCCCCAACCCCGAGACCAAGGTTGATCTCTCCAAGAAGTTCGGCTGCACTCCGGAGCAGGCGCTGCCGCTGTTGCAACTGGCCCACGCCAAGGGGATCAAGGTGATGGGGCTGTCGTTCCACGTCGGCTCTCAGGTACCCCACGCCCGTCGCCATGTGCAGGCCATCGACGCCTGCCGCGAGATCATGGAGCAGGCCTGGGCGCTCGGGCTCAAGCCCTGGGTGCTGGATATCGGCGGCGGTTTCCCGGTCGACTATGAAGGGGGAGAGTTCGATATCGACGGTTTCTGCGCGCCGATCCGTGAAGCGCTGGCCAAGCTGCCCGCTACCGTGCAGAAGATTGCCGAACCGGGCCGCTTTATCAGCGCGCCGGCCATGACTTCGGTTTCAAGCGTGATGGGCAAGGCCCACCGTGGCGACAAGATCTGGTACTACCTGGATGACGGTCTCTACGGCAGCTACAACGGCCAGCTCTATGACCACGTCACCTATCCGGTGAGCACGCCTTATGCCAGTGGCGAGCAACACAACTCGGTGCTCTCCGGCCCCACCTGCGACAGCGTGGATGTGATCCGCGATGGCATCATGCTGCCGGATCTGGCTATCGGCGAGTTGGTGGTTGGCAAGGTGATGGGCGCCTACACCTGGGCCTCGGCCTCCACCTTCAACTTTTTCCCCAAGGCCAGCATCCTCATTCTGGACAGCAGCCAGAAGGGGCAGAAGCTGGTGGCAGTAGCCTGAGCACACAACTCGCTCGCCAACAGGTTCACTGGGCAAAAACAAGAGGGGGAAGCTTGTGCTTCCCCCTCTCTCATTTCACCAACCTCTATCAGATAAACTGACTGGTCAGCAGCCAGCCGGTGTAGGCGACGAAGCAGGTGAGCAGCACGCCCCCCTCCAACCGGTTGATACGGCCCTGCCCCTTGCGGCCCAGACACATCACCAGCAGCAGCAGGGTCAACCCCATCATGATGCTCCAGTCACGGGTGAGCACCTCCGGCGCCACATCGAGCGGGTGGATGCCCGCCGCAATCCCCACCACCGCCAGGGTGTTGAACAGGTTGGAGCCGAGCACGTTGCCAAGGGCCAGATCATGCTCGTTCTTGCGAATGGCGATAAGTGAAGAAGCCAGCTCCGGCAGGGAGGTTCCCACCGCGACTATGGTGAGACCAATCACCAGATCGCTGATACCGAGTGCCTGAGCGATGGTCACCGCCCCCCAGACCAACAGGCGGGAAGCGCCGATCAGCAGCACCAGCCCGACCACCAGCCAGAAGATGGCGCTCTTGAGGGACATCCCCTCGCTCTCGATATCCTCAGCGGTCTCGGTATCCAGCGCATCTCCCTTGCCATTCATGCCAGCCCAGATGGACCAACCCATCAGGGCAACGAAGACGGCCCCCAGAATGACCGCATCCATCCGGCCCAGATGCCCATCAATCAGCAGGGCGCCAGAGAGCAGGGTAATACCGAGCAGGATCGGGATCTCCTTGCGCACCACCTGAGAGGCCACCGCGATAGGGCTGATCAGTGCCGTCAGACCCAGGATCAGCGCGATATTGGTGATGTTGGAGCCATAGGCGTTGCCGAGCGCCAACCCGGGATTGCCCTGGGACGCCGCCAGCGCCGAGACCACCATCTCCGGGGCCGAGGTACCAAAACCGATGATCACCATGCCGATCAGCAGCGGCGGCATCCCCGCATAACGGGCGGTGGCGGCAGCGCCATCGACAAACTTGTCTGCACTCCAGACCAGCAGCGCCAGTCCGGCAATCAGGGCAACAAAAGCCAGGGTCATAGGATCTTCATCTCTTGTTATCTGCAACGAAGCGCCAGCCCAAACGGGCAGGCACCATGGGAAAGTGGCGCCAGTGTAGCTGTGCCGCCTCCCATTTCAAGGGGAAATCAAACCGTGATTAACATTTCACAGTGCAGCCAGCAGGCTCGCGGCATCGGAGACCTCGAACTTGCCCGGCTCCTCCAAAAACAGCTGCTCGACTACACCATCGTTGGCGATCAACGCAAAGCGCTGGGCACGGATGCCGCCAAAGGCGCCGGTATCCTTGGCCAGATCCAGCGCCCGGGTCCAGCTGCCGTCGCCATCCGCCAGCATGGTGATCGCCTCTGCATTCTGGGCCGTCTGCCAGGCCCGCATCACGAAAGCATCGTTGACCGAGAGGCAACAGATGGCATCCACCCCTTTGGCCATAAACTGATCAGCCAGCACCACATAGCCGGGCAGATGAGCATTGGAGCAGGTGGGAGTAAAAGCGCCGGGTACCGCAAACAGCACCACTTTTTTACCGGCGAACAGCGTCTTGCTATCCCGCAACTGCTTGCCCTCGGCGGTGATAAAGGTAAATTCGCCAGCAGGCAGGGGTTGTCCTACAGCAATCATGATTTCTCGTCCTGAGTCGTGATGGGAAGTCGCCAGTTTATCCCAGAGTGACGATGCTGCCTAACAGCGGCTCTGAGCCTGACCATGGATAGCGGCAGGCATTTTCCCCTTGGGCAGACTACTCTTGAGCTGGTTTCACGGCGCCAGGAGGCCCCATGCAACACTATTACGATGGTCTGGAAATTCGTCCCCCCGCCATGCGCGAACAGCAACAACTGGACCAGCTCAATCATCAGCTTACCCATGTCAGTCAATATTGCGCCGGTTACTCCAGCGCCTATCGCCAGTGTCGCCTCGAGGATCTGGCAGAGCTGGCCACCCTGCCACTGCTGGACAGCAAAGAGCTCTTTGCCGCCCAGCAGGCTCATCCCCCCTTTGCCGGTCTCACCGGCCGCCCCGCCAGTCAGGCGCTGCGGGTCTTCTCCTGTCCGGGCCAGCTGGCCATCCCCGAATATGCGGGGGCTGACTGGTGGGGGGCCGCCCGGGCGCTGTTTGCCGCCGGTTTCAAGGCGGGGGAAGTGATGCTCAACGGCCACGACTATCATGCTGGCCCCACCGCCTTTATCTTCGATAACGGTGCCCGCCAGCTGGGTGCCCCCGTGGTACCTTGTGGCCCCCACGATACCCAGCGCCAGCTGGAGGCACTGCTGCGCTATCAACCCACCGGCTACGTCGGCCCGCTGGTGACCCTGCTCGACCTGCTGGAAGCGGCCGAAGCGGCGGAGATCCCGAGCGACTCGCTGCGCCGCGCCCTGCTGTGTGAAGCCACTCACCCGGAAACCGCGCCACTGCGCGCCATTCACGGCATTGCGGCCCTCAACTGTCTGGTGTGGCAGGATGTGGGGGTGGTGGCCTACGAGAGTCAGCCCGGTCAGGGCTTTATCGTCAACGAGAGCTGCATCGTCGAAATCATCGATCCCGCCAGCGGCAATCCCGTGAGTGGCGATGAAACAGGCCAGCTGGTGGTGACCCGACTAGATCTGGAGTATCCGCTGCTGCGGCTAGCCACCGACTGGCAAGGTCACTGGCTCGCCAAACCGAGCGCTTGCGGGCGCACCAACCGGCGCCTCAAGCTGGTGTAGCAGGCCAAGTAAATGCACAAATGTAAACGGGCAGCCATCAGGCTGCCCGTCTTGTCTCTGGAGAAGAGGATATATGAAGTTGGTCAGCGCCTTGCCTGCCAGGTGGCGATGGCGAGCAGGGAGTCAGGGGTAAATTCGCTGGCACGCTCGGCAATCTCGGCCAGGCTCATCCAGTGCACCGCGCTCACCTCTTCGGCCTGCAACTGCAGCGGCCCCTGATAACGGCAACTGAAGAGGCCACCCCAGACCCGGTAGCCCTCCCCTTCCGCATAAAAGCTGCCAAAGCCCTGCAGGGGAACATCCATAATCCCCAGCTCTTCGGCCAGCTCGCGGCGGGCGGAGCGCTCCATCTCCTCACCGGTGGTGACCACGCCACCGGCGCAGGCATCCAGCATGCCGGGGCAGAAATCCTTGCTGAGGGTGCGCCGCTGCACCAGGATCCGATCCGCGTCGTCGAGCACCAGAATATAGCTGGCACGATGGCAGAGATTCTCTCGCCGCACCTTGGCTCGCTCGGCCACGCCAATCACCCGGTTATTCCCGTCCACCACATCAACCCATTCCACGCACAGGCCCTTTCGTTTGTTCCATTCAAGCCCGCAGTATATCGGTGCGGTGGTTTGTCATGGCACAACTTTTTCGATGACGCCGTCAATTTGCCGAACTCACTGGCAAAATAAGGATTCATGCAAATCTTTATAAACCGTCATATCAGTGTCATCGACCGACACCATAGTGTGCCCTTTCCAGGCAATCAGGGAACCGAGTGATGAAGGTATTCAAGCAGTTATCCCCACGGCAGATCGCTCGCTACATCAAGAGCTTTCATCGAGGCTATTTTGCCATCGAGTCGCTGGGGACATTTGAATTCAACGCAGGCAGGATCAGCCTCCATGGCCTGACCTGCCGCCAGCGGCTAAGACTGGCTCGCCAGATCAATCTGGCGGTCAGACAACTTGGTCACCGCGACCCCTTGCCGGACATGTGAGTCAAAGGGTCTTGCCCTACTGTCTGTTGTGCATCCATGCTTTGCCCGCCGGCTACTGGCCGCGCGGGCCGTTTTCGATATCGGTAATGATGCCGTTGCGCACCGTCACAAAGCGCATGAACTCGTTCTTGCCGAAGTTGTAGGTCCAGCGTTCACCATATTTGACCTGTACCATGTTGCCAAACTGGTTCTCCTCGTTGCGGTTGAGCTCTTCACGCAACATCGGCTCACCGCACTTGAGCAGCATCTCGGCGGTGGTGTCTCCCTCGGTGATCAGGGCGTTCTTGCAGCGCATGGCATCGGCACTGGCCGGAATGCTCAGCAGCAACAGGGCCAGCCCCGCTACTTTCTTCATCTTCTTGCTCATCGGGTTCTCCTTATCCTCTCTAATGAGTCGCAGTATGCCTGTTCCCGTTTCTGAAAAAACCAGTCAATGGCGCAAAAGTGCCGCCCTTTTCTGCTCTCCAGCCCGCTGGTCGCGACAAATGCTGTCTATCACATAACCCAAAAACAAACGGCGACCCGAGGGTCGCCGTTTGCATCAAGCCAGCAGGATCACAGGATGTCCAGCAGCTCAACTTCAAATACCAATGCAGAGTAGGGCGGGATGGAACCTGCACCACGGGCACCGTAAGCCAAATCGTGGGGGATGTAGAGCTTCCACTTGGAACCAACCGGCATCAGCTGCAGCGCTTCAACCCAGCCTGCAATCACGCCGGTCACCGGGAATTCAGCCGGCTGGCCGCGAGCGACGGAGCTGTCGAATACGCCACCGTGGGTGAAGGTACCGTGGTAGTGCACACGCACGGACTGACCGGCTACCGGAACGGCACCGTTGCCTTCTACCAGCACTTCGTACTGCAGACCGGAGTCGGTCACCTTCACTTCAGCGCGCTTGGCGTTGTCAGCCAGGAAGGCTTCGCCGTCAGCAGCGGCGGCCTTGGCGGCGGCTTCCTGCTCTTCTTGCATACGCGCAGTGATCACCTGGAAGGCATCATTGATATCGTCACGGCTGACCGCGAACTCCAGACCATTCAGGGCATCTGCCAGACCTTGTTGCAGGGCCGGGATATCCAGACCGGCGAAGGCTTGCTGCGCCAGCTGATCACCCATGTTGCGGCCGATGCCATAGCTGGCCTTCTGTTCGATAGAGTCGTATTGGGACATTGAGATGTTGCTCCAGATCCATGTAGTAAAGAGGCGGGATAATATCAGACTTTTGGCCGGGGTGCTGCCGGGGGCGCCCCTGATTTCCCCGTCAGTGGGAGGAACTTCACACAAGATGCGGATGAACGCCGCCCAACGGCGGCGATCTGCTTAACCGCGATCCAGCAAGACTCTGACCGCAGCCACCTTGGCGCCATCGGTGATATTGACCCGACCATCATCCGAAGTGCCCATATTCACTCCGTGCGGCACCATGCCACCGCGCCAGCCCATGCCGGACATATGCACTTCGCTCACCCCGGTGAACTCGATGATGGTACGCACGTTGTCGGCATTGACCCCGGCCCCCGGCATCAGGCTGGCACGCCCCGCCAGCGCCTGCTGCATCTCCTGCAGGGTTTCCAACCCAGCCAACGCAGTCGGCGCATGGCCCGAGCTTAAAATGCGCTCGCAACCGGCCGCGACTATGGTCTCCAGATCGAGGCGCCAGTCGGAGGAGAGGTCGATGGCGCGATGGAAAGTGACCCCCAACGGTCCTGCAGCATCCACCAGCTGTTTGAGTTTGGCGGCGGGGACCCGCCCCTCCTCATCCAGCAAACCGACCACTACCCCTTGCAGACCGGCAGCGCGGGCCGCCGCGATATCTTGCAGCATCATCTCGAACTCGCCGTCGTTGAAGCAAAAATCCCCGGCGCGCGGGCGGATCATGGCATAAACCGGCACGGTGGCATGGCGGGCCGCCTGCTGCATAAAACCGTAGGAGGGGGTCAGGCCGCCCAGACCCAGTGCAGAGCAGAGCTCGATGCGATCCGCCCCGGATTGCTGCGCGGTGAAGAGGGATTCCAGGTTGTCGATACAGATTTCAAGACGGGTCATGAGGACTCCTTTTTCGGGGAGATCAGACCCCACATCTGATCTCATAGATTGAGCAAGGCTGCGCCGCGCACACCACCAGCACCGCCGAAGCGGGCCTGGCGGATCTCGGGCAGGGCGACCCCGGGCAGCAAGTGACCGGGCAGACGCAGCGGCAGCTGTTCATAGAGGGCGGGCAGGCCGCTCAGGCCGCCCCCCAACACCACCACCTCGGGATCAATCACCGAAATGGCGGTGGCAAGCCCGGCGGCCATGATCTCCAGCCAGCATTCGACCGTCTCGACCGCATGGGGTTCATGGGCCTCGAAGCGTCCCACAATCTGGTGACCCGTGGCGCGCTGGCCATGGAAATGGTGATAGAGACGCTCCAGACCGGTACCGGAGGCATAGGTTTCAAAACAGACCAGACGACCGCAACCGCAACGGGGACGGGGCAACTCGGGGTACTTCATCAGCATGGTCGCGGGCAGGGGGTAGTGACCAATCTCGCCAGCCAGCCAGTTGCGCCCCTGAATAAGCTTGCCCGCCAGATAGACGGCGCCGCCGATACCGGTGCCGATGGTGACACCAAGCGCACTGCCGGCGCCGTCGGCGGCCCCCTGATGCACTTCGGACCAGAGAAAGCAGTTGGCGTCGTTATCCACCTTGACCGGCCGCTCCAGCAGCTCGGCCAGATCGGCGCCCAGATGGCGACCATTGATGGAGGGCAGATTGGCCGCCACTATGCTGTGATCGTGGCTGTTGATGACACCGGGGAAACCGATGCCGACCGAGCCCCGTGCGCCGAAGCGGGCATCCGCCTGCTCGACCCGGGAGCGGATCAGCAGCTGCAGCCCCTCATAATCATTGCCCGGGGTGCTCATGCGCTCCTCATGGCAGAGGTTCAATGCACCGTCATAGACCGCGAAGGCGATCTTGGTGCCACCGATATCAAAGCCGTAATACATGCCAGCACTCCCTTGTCAGCCCGTGTTTATCCAACTCTGTTCCAAGGGGGACATTGTATTAATTCGCAAAAAAAATAAAGTGACCGAAGGCGAAAAACGGGAGAGTGATCAGAGCAAACGGCTCATTTGTCGCTGCAGGCAGGGCTGCCCGAGGCTTATCAGGGTGCGCTCTGCACCATCAAAGACGAAGCCGCGTCGCAGGTAGAACCCCTCGCCGATGTGGTTGCCATCGAGCAGCCACAATTTGACGCTATGGCAACCGGCGCGGCGCATCTGCATCGCCACCGCCTGCCACAGCCGTTTACCATAACCTTGTCGCCAGTGGTCGGGATGGAGGTAAAAAGCGCGGATCAGGGCATGGCTCTGTCCCGCTTCCTGCTGTGGTTGCCAGTAGAGCAGGCCAATCACCACCTCGTCGAGACAAAGCAGCATGGGCCTTGGGCCCGGTTCGGCCAGACGGCTCTGCCAGATCTGCAGATGAGCAGTGACATCGAGCTGTTCCAGCAGGTCGGCTCCGAGCACCTGGCCATAGGCAGCGAGCCAGCTGGCTCGCTGCATCACCGTCATGGCAGCAGCATCGTCGCTGCGCGCCATGCGCAGGCTTATACCTTGCATTGGGGCACCAGACCGTTGGCGCGGGCCTGCTCATAGAGCGGCAACACTTGCGCCTGTTGCGCCTGCAACTCGGCGATCCGGTTCTCGTTGCTCGGGTGGGTGGAGAGCAGTTGCGGCGGGGAGTTGCCACCGGCGGCGGCACTCATGTTTTGCCACAGGGGGATCGCCTCGGCCGGATTGAACCCGGCGCGCGCCATCAGCTCAAGCCCCAGCCGATCCGCTTCGCTCTCCTGAGTGCGGCCGTAGGGCAGCATCACCCCCACCTCGACCCCGAGGCCAAGGGCGGCCATGGTGGCGCCGCGATACTCGCTGGTGCCCATGGCAATGTCCGCAGCCGCCAGACCGATCCCCGCCAGCTGGCTACGCGAGAGTCGCTCGTTGGAGTGCTGGGCCAGTACGTGAGTCAACTCGTGACCGATGACGGTCGCCAGCTGATCCTGATTCTTGGCCACCTTGAGCAGGCCGCTGTAGACCCCGATCTTGCCGCCGGGCAGGGCGAAGGCGTTGACCTGTTTGGAGTCAAACACCACCACTTCCCAGTTGGTGATGCCATAGCTGGCCGGCACCTGGGCGGTCACCGCCTTGGCGACACAGGAGACATAGGCGTTGAGTTTGGCATCCTTGCTCACCTTCTCCTGCTTTTTCATCTGCTCGAAGGAGTCAGCGCCCAGCTGGTTCATCTGCTGGGGAGAGTAGAGCAGCATCTGGCTGCGGCCGGTCGGCGACTGGGCGCAGGCGACCAGCAGGGAACTACAGAGGGCTACCATGCCAAACTTGGTGAGGGACGCAATCATGAAGGGATCCTTTGCCATAACGTTGCCCTATTCTCGGAAATGCCGCCCTGCTGCGCAAGGGAGCCAGCCCCCGGCTGGCGGAAAAATATCCATCCTGCGCTATTAACAAAACTGACAGCCGCCAAAAACAAAACGAGCCCGCTTGGGGCTCGTTTTATCAGGGCATGCTGACTGCAGGCAGTTACATGATACCCAGCTTTTTCAGGTCAGCCTGTACCACCTTGGCCGGCACCGGCACGTAGCCATCTTTGGCAACGATGTTCTGGCCTGCTTTGGAGAGCATCATCTTGACGAACTCTTGCTCCATCGGGGAGAGCGGCTTGTTCGGATGCTTGTTCACGTAAACGTACAGGAAGCGTGACAGCGGATACTTGCCAGTGATGGCGTTATCGGAGGTCGCATCGATGAAGGTCTTGCCATCCTTGGAGAGCGGTACGGCACGCACGCCGGAGGTGACATAACCGATACCGGAGTAGCCGATGCCGTTCAGGGAGGCAGAGACAGACTGCACCACGGAGGCAGAACCCGGCTGCTCGTTCACGCCGCTCTTGAAGTCGCCGTTACACAGGGCGTGCTCCTTGAAGTAACCGTAGGTACCGGATACGGAGTTGCGACCGAACAGTTGCAGATCCTTAGAGGACCAGTTGCCGTCCAGACCCAGATCAGACCACTTGGTGGCAGCCTTGGCTTCGCCGCACTTGAGGGTGCTGGAGAAGATGGCGTCGATCTGCGGCATGGTCAGCCCCTTGATGGGGTTGTCCTTGTTGACGAACACCGCCAGGGCATCGACTGCAACGCGGATGGCAGTCGGCTTGTAGCCGTAACGCTTCTCGAATGCTTCCTCTTCACCGGCCTTCATGGCACGGCTCATCGGACCGAACTGGGCAACACCTTCGGTCAGGGCAGTCGGTGCGGTAGAAGAACCGGCGGCCTGGATCTGCACGTTGACGTTGGGGTACAAGCGCTTAAATTCTTCGGCCCACAGGGTCATCATGTTGGCCAGGGTGTCAGAGCCGACAGAGGACAGGTTGCCCGAAATGCCGCTGGTCGGTGTGTAATCCGGCAGGTCTTTATCCACACCGGCAGCCAGGGCGCTGACAGAAAACAGGGTTGCTGCGGTGAATCCGATTACACCAGCCAGTTTGTTGAGTTTCATCCAATCTCTCCAAAGTTACAGAAGGTCCGTTCTTAAGACGGCGCCAGTATCTGACCTGGCAGTGACAAATTTATGGATTTAATGTGACACTTTAATGACATGGTGACAGATTTGAACAAATGAAAAGAGGGCCCGTTCAAAGGCCCTCCTTTTGCAGCTAACTCATTGCCATAAAAGACTATTTAATCACCACCATACGGCTCGGGATGAGAAAGCTGAAGCGGCTGCCAAGGCCGACCCGGCTCTCGATATCGAGCTGGCAGTCATGATGACTGAGGGCATGCTTGACGATGGCAAGGCCCAAGCCTGAGCCGCCGGTGTGGCGCGAGCGTGCCTTGTCGACCCGATAGAACCGCTCGGTCAGCCGCGCCAGATGCTCGGGGGCAATCCCCTCCCCTTCATCGCTCACGGCAAACAGCGCCATCGCCCCCTGCTTGCGCCACTCCACGGTAATTTTTCGCCCCGCCGGGGTGTAGTGGATGGCGTTATAGACCAGGTTGGAGACGGCACTGCGCAGCTGCTCCTGATCCCCGCGCACCAGCAGATTGGGCTGCACCACAAATTCGATCTGGTGGGCCCGTTCGCCCGAGAGCGCCCGCGCCTCCTGCTCCAGCAGCCCCAGCATGGCAGGCATGTCCACCAGATGGGAGAGATCCACGGTCGGAGCCGCCTCGATACGGGAGAGGGTGAGCAGCTGATTGACCAGATTATCCATCCGGATAGTCTGCTCCATCATCACCCGATGCGCCTTGGCCCACATGGCGGGCGGGGGCGGCTCCTCGGTCATCTCCAGATAGCCCTTGAGCACGGTCAGCGGGGTGCGCAGCTCGTGAGAGACGTTGGAGACGAAGTGCTTGCGGGTCTTCTCGAGACTGCGCAAGCGGGTGACATCCCGTACCACCAGCATCGCCTGATCCGAGGCGTAGGGCATGATGCGAAACTCGAGAAACTTCTCCTCGTTGACCGGGGAGTGCATCTCGAGGGGCTCGTCATACGCCCCCTTGCCCAGATAGGCGTTAAAGGCAGGATTGCGAATGAGGTTACCGATATGCTGGCCGGCATCCTCCGGCCAGCGAAAACCGAGCAGTTGCTCCGCCAGCCGGTTGCACCAGAGGATGCTGCCATCGGTGCGAAACACTACGGCGGCATCGGGCAGCGCCTCGGCACCCTCCCGGAAGCGGCGGATCAGCCCCGCCAGCTCGCGGCGACGGGCGCGGTGACGCTGCTGCAGCTTGTAGATACCGTTGAAGATGTACTCCCAGCTGCCATTGCCGCTGGGGGGCACCAGGCTACGGTCGTGCCACAGCCAGTCAGAGAGCCGCTTCTGGAAGCGATAGTGCCAGCCCAGATGCAACACGGCCGCCACCAACAGGCAGAGGGCAAGATGATCAATCAACCAGCCAACCAATGCGAAGGGGGCGTAAAAAAACGCCATTCGCCACAACTGTCGCCGCCAGGCGTAAGGTTGCAACATAACTGCCTCTAGAGACGGGTTGAGAAGCGGTATCCGGCTCCACGCACCGTCTGGATCAATCTGTCGTGCCCTGTCTCTTCAATCGCCTTGCGCAGGCGACGAATATGCACATCCACGGTTCTGTCCTCGACGTACACATTGGTACCCCAGACATTATTGAGCAGCTGTTCACGGCTGTAGACCCGCTCGGGGTGAGTCATGAAGAAGTGAAGCAGCTTGAATTCGGTCGGCCCCATGTCGAGCGCCTTCTCTTCGGCACTGACCCGGTGGGAGACAGGATCGAGTTTCAGCCCCTGCACCTCGATCACCTCGTCCACCGAGGTGGGCGACACGCGGCGCATCACCGCATGGAGGCGAGCGGTCAACTCCTTGGGCGAGAACGGCTTGGTAATGTAGTCGTCGGCACCGGCCTCCAGACCACGCACCTTGTCCTCCTCTTCACCGCGAGCGGTGAGCATCACCACCGGGATCTGGCGCGTCACCTCATCCTGCTTGAGCTGCTTGATAAACTGGATGCCACTGCCGCCCGGCATCATCCAGTCGAGCACGATGAGTTCGGGGTAGGGTTCGCGCACCTTCGCCAGTCCATCGGCGTAATCTTCCGCTTCAATCGTCTCATATCCCTTCTGCTCCAACACGAAGCAGAGCATTTCGCGGATCGGTGCTTCGTCCTCGACCACCAGAATTCGCTTAGCCATTCCCTTCTCTCTCCTCTGTGAAGATGGGTGCGCCAATTATTAGAATTTTCTGTGACACTTTTATGACTTTATGACAGGCGGGATGATAAACGTTTTCAGATTCAGTTGGCAGCAGTACGTTGCAACAAGTCCCACCGGTTGCCACTGATATCCTCAAACACCACCACGGTGCCATAAGGCTCGTCACGAGGCTGTTCACAAAAATGAACACCGTACGCCTGCATGCGCTGGTAATCCCCCCAGAAATCAGTGGTCTCGAGGAACAAAAATACCCGGCCACCGCCCTGCTGGCCGATGGCGGCCTGCTGCTGCGCATTGGCCGCTTGTGCCAGCAGCAGTGCAGAACCGGAGGCACCTTTGGGGGCAACCCGCACCCAGCGCTTGCCCGGTTTGCCCGGTTCATCAAGCCGGGTGTCTTCCAGGAGCGCAAAGCCAAGTCCCTCGGTAAAAAAGCGAATGGCCTGATCGTAATCAGCCACCAGCAGGGTCAGCGCCCCTATGTGTTGTGACATGGCAGAAAATCCTCAACGGATGAGTCAACGGGCGCAATGCCCCGGCCAGGGCGCATCATAGCGGCTGGATGGGCAGGGCTCCAGCCGTCATGTGCGTCTTGAAAACAACCGGTGAGGGGGAGTGAGCACTCAAGGCGCTTCGCGCAGCGTCCGGTAGAGGGTGGTGCGGCTGATCCCCAGCTGGCGCGCGGCCTCGCTGACGTTGCCGCCGCATGCCGCCAGCGTTTGCTGTACCTGCCGCCGGGTTTGTTCACGCAAGCTGGTCGCCTCCCCCATCGGCAAGGCGCCGGGCTCTGTGGCCACACTGGGCAGATGCAGGTGGGCGGGTTCTATCCAACCTAACCCCTCTGCCAGCACACAGGCCACTTCCAGTGTCTGCTTGAGCTGGCGCACGTTGCCGGGCAGCGGATGGGCCAGTAGCTGTTGCTCCGCATCGCGGGTCAGACGCAGGGTCGGGTCCATCTCCTCCAACAGTCGCTGGATCAGCTCCAGACGCTCAGCGGCAGGCCAACGGCGCAGCGGCATCAGCTGCTGGCGCCAGCCGCAGATCCGGTAATAGAGGTCTTCGCGAAATGCGCCACTCTGCACCATGGCCGCCAGATCCCGGTGGCTGGCACTGACCAGCCAGAAATCCACCGCCTCCGGCTTGTGACTGCCAACCGGTGTCACGCTGCGTTCCTGCAAAACCCTCAGCAGTCGGGTTTGAGCCTGCAGCGGCAGTTCGCCAATTTCATCGAGCATCAGCATGCCGCCGTGGGCTGCGCGCAGATAACCCTGACTGCCCTGGCTGCGGGCACCGCTGAAGGCCCCGCCCACATAGCCAAACAGCTCGGCTTCCACCAGATCTGCAGGTAACGCGCCGCAGTTGACGCACACCAGTGGCTGCTCCCGCCGACTCGACGCTCGGTGCAGGGCCCGCACCAGATGCTCCTTGCCGCTGCCGGTCTCCCCCTCGATAAGCAACGAGATGCCGCGCTCCAGCATCTTGAGCGGCACCTGCTGCGGAGGTAGCACCGGGCTTGAGTGACCCGGCAGGACGGCGCGGGAAGGTGTCGCGTCCGCTTCTGGCAACAGCCGCAAGCCACGCCCCTCGCGCAGCAGTTGCCTGCCATCGAAAGGGTGCTGGCCGAGCCAGAGTCGGCCTGCCCGGTTGGCGCCGAGCAGTTCCCCCTCCTCTCCCAGCAACAGGCGAGCGGACCAGAGGCTCTGGGGATCGAGATCCACCAGCCAGCCCGGCTGACGCGCCAGCAGTGCGTTTTCGAGGGTCATGGCCAGCAGCCGCACCGTGCCCAGCATATCGCCATCGTGATGGGCAGCATCGGTGGAGATATCGAGTACCCCGAGCAATTGCCCATCCGGCCCGAGCAACGGGCAAGCGCTGCAACTGAGGAAGCTGTGCTGGGCGAAGAAGTGCTGATTGCCGAGCACCTGCACTTCACTCTGCTCGGCCAGCGCGGTACCGATGGCGTTGGTACCCTTGCTCGCCTCCCTCCAGCGGGCGCCACTGCGCAAAAAGATACGCTCGGCATGGCGGGCGAACCCCTCATCACCACTGGCGGCCAGAATGGCCCCCTCACCGTCACACAACAACAGGCGACAAGGGCGACCCGCCAGCAACTGGGCAAACAGCGGCAGCACAAAGCGCTGGAAGCAGGAAATCAGAGCCCTGTGCTGATCCTGACGGGCCGACAGCTCCCCTTGGGGCAGCAAGTCCAGCTCGGCACTCTGCTGGCGGCTCAGCCCCTGATGCAGGCAACGCTGCCAGGAACGCTGGATCGGACCGGGACCGGGTTGAAGTGACTCACTCATCACGCCTCCTGTTCACAAACAGCACGACTGTCTCGGCCACTGTCCAGAAACGGTACAGTTTTATCGCAATAGCCGTGGACATTGGTTAACCAAGATACGCTGCCACACCCCATTTGATAACGTTTTTGTAACCTTCTATCTGCTGGTCAGACCCTTTGGCACGCCCCTTGCGATATCAGCTGGCAACCGGTCTGTCAGCCAGTCCGGTCAGGATCACACACATAAAGGATGATGAGATGATTTATACCGCTCCCGGTCAGGCAGGTGCCCTGGTCAGCTTCAAGTCCCGTTACGACAACTTCATCGGTGGTGAGTGGGTGGCTCCTCGCGCCGGCCGCTACTTTGAAAACATCTCGCCGGTGGATGGCAAAGTATTCTGCGAGGTCGCCCGCTCCGACGCCGCCGATATCGAACTGGCGCTGGATGCCGCCCACAAGGCGTTCACCAGCTGGAGCAAGACCAGCGTCACCGAGCGCAGCAATCTGCTGCTGCGCATCGCCGATCGCATCGAGCAGAACATCGAGCGACTCGCCATCGCCGAAACCTGGGAGAACGGCAAAGCGGTGCGCGAAACCCTGGCGGCAGACCTGCCGCTGGTGGTGGATCACTTCCGCTACTTCGCTGGCTGCATTCGCGCTCAGGAGGGCTCGGCCGCCGAGCTGGATCAGAACACCGTCAGCTACCACTTCAAGGAGCCCATCGGCGTGGTCGGCCAGATCATCCCGTGGAACTTCCCGCTGCTGATGGCTGCCTGGAAGCTGGCCCCGGTGCTGGCGGCGGGTTGCTGCAGCGTGCTCAAGCCCGCCGAGCAGACCCCGGTCACCATCATGCTGATGATGGATCTCATCAAGGACATCCTGCCTGCCGGCGTAGTCAACGTGGTCAACGGCTTCGGCGCCGAGGCAGGTCAGGCGCTGGCCACCAGCAACCGGATCCAGAAACTCGCCTTTACCGGTTCGACCGAAGTGGGCGCCCATATCCTGCGCTGCGCAGCCGACAAGCTGATCCCCTCCACCGTGGAGCTGGGGGGAAAGTCCCCCAATATCTACTTCGCCGACGTGATGCAGCACGAGAGCAGCTACATCGACAAGGCGGTAGAAGGGATGCTGATGACCTTCTTCAACCAGGGGGAAGTGTGTACCTGCCCCTCCCGCGCGCTAGTGCAAGCCAGCATCTATGACGACTTCATGGACCGAGTGCTGGCCCGTGCCCGCACCATAGTGCAGGGCAACCCCCTCGATACCGCCACTCAGGTGGGTGCGCAGGCGTCCCGCGAGCAGTTCGACAAGATCCTGGGCTACATGGAGATCGGCCGCGGCGAAGGGGCCAAGATGCTGATCGGCGGCGGCCCGGCCAAGGTGAGCGGACTGGAGGGGGGGTTCTACATCCAGCCCACCATCTTCTCCGGTCAGAACAAGATGCGGGTATTCCAGGAGGAGATCTTCGGGCCGGCACTCGGGGTCACCACCTTCAAGGACGAGGCGGATGCTCTGGCGATTGCCAACGACACCCAGTACGGGTTGGGGGCAGGTCTGTGGACCCGCGACAGCAATCTGGCCTGGCGCATGGGGCGTGGCATTCAGGCTGGCCGGGTCTGGGTCAACTGCTACCACGCCTACCCGGCACACGCCGCCTTTGGCGGTTACAAGAAGTCGGGGATCGGCCGCGAGACCCACAAGATGATGCTGGACCACTACCAGAACACCAAGAACCTGCTGGTGAGTCACGACATCAACCCGCTCGGCTTCTTCTAGCGCGAGCAGATACCATCAGAAAGGGCGCCTGTGGGCGCCCTCCTTGTTTTGCTTTACCAGATGACATGTCCGGCGATTAGTTATCTGCCCGATTGCTGGCGATAACGCTGGGGGGAGCAGCCGAGCTCCCGGTTGAACATGGCGATAAAGGCCGAGGTGGAGCCGTAACCGAGCCGCCAGCTGATCTCCTGAATGGGCATGTCCCCCTTGAGCCAGGCCAGTGCCTTGAGCAACCGCAGCCGCGCCCGCCACTGACCGAAGCTCATCCCCAGCTCCCGCAGGCAGCGCCGCGCCAGGGTGCGCTCTGTGGTGTGCAGTTGTCCGGCCCACTGGGCCAGAGTTCGGGGATCGGCAGGATCGCTGTGTAACGCCGCCAGCATGGGAGCCAGCAGCTTGTCCTGACTCATCGGCAGGTAGCTCTCCTGACAGCGGGTGCGCGCCAGTCGCTCCACCAGCAACTCGGCCTGGCGCTGATCCCACTCATCCGCCATATGGCTCACCCGCCGTTCGCAAAAATCGCTCAGCAGGGCGCGGATCAGCGGGGTGAGCAGCAGCAATCTGGGCTCTGGCGGCAGCTTGGCCGCCAGCTCGTGGCTGACGTAGATGGAGGTGTAGTCGAGGGTCTGCTCGTTGTAGGAGGTGTGCTCGAGATCCGCCGGCACCCAGATAAGGTAGTCGGCAGGGGCCACCAGTCGCTGATCCCCCAGCTCTATCTCCATGATCCCCAGGCTGATCATGTTGAGCTGGCCCCAGGGGTGGGAGTGCAGCACGGTCGCGCTGTCGGCCAGCATCTGCTGGTAACTGAAATAGAGCGGATTCGGAGCGGGCAGAACGGCATCTACCGGCTGAAAATGGTGAGTGGCCATCAGCGCCCCTTGTCAGCGAGAGAGAGGAGCAGGCGTGATGCAACGCCCTGTTGGCTCGGTCGCCGGCACAGGCCAAAAGCAGCCATCAGTTGCGGGCAGACGCAGCCCGTGTGGGCCGGAATAAGGTACATCAGAAAGAGTTGTCTTTTCTGCTGGGTCATCTGTCTGTTTTACGCTACTTGATAATATAAAGACAAGGGTAGACTTGGCCCCCTGTTAATAAGGAGCCTCTGATGCGAATCTTTTCCCCTCTTCTCTTTCCGCTGATGGCGGTGCTGATCTGGGCTACCAATACCGTGGTGTCCAAGGCGGCCGCCAGCGTGCTCGACCCCGCGGCCATCTCCTTCTATCGCTGGGTGATCGCCGCCCTGGCGCTGACCCCCTTCTGCCTGCCCACCCTCTGGCGGCGACGCAGCGAGGTTCGCCCCTGGCTTGGCAAGCTGCTGGTGCTGGCGGCGCTCGGTATGGTGCTCTACCAGTGTCTGGCCTACTACGCTGCTCACAGCACCTCCGCCACCAACATGGGGGTGATCGGCTCCCTCATTCCGCTGCTCACCCTGCTGCAAGGGGCGCTCTTCTTCGGCCAGCGTCCCGGCAAACAGGCGCTGCTCGGCATGAGCCTCTCCCTGCTCGGGGTGCTTTGTCTGCTGGGCAAGGGCGAGCCGCTGGCTCTGCTGCACAACGGCATCAACCCGGGGGATGGCATGATGCTGCTCGGCTCCGCCAGCTATGCCCTCTACGGCCTGCTGATCCGCCGCTGGCAACCCCCCTTCGGCCCCTGGCTCAACCTCTATATGCAGATCCTGCTGGCGGTGCTACTGCTGGTACCGCTCGCTCTCAGTGCCGACTCGATGGCGGTGCCGGCCGAAGGGTGGGGACTGGTGCTCTTCGCCGGGCTTGCCTCCTCCCTGCTGGCAGCCTACTGCTGGATGCGCGGCCTTGCCTGCATGGGCGCCGAGCGCACCTCGGTCTTTATGAACCTGATGCCGCTCTGTACGGCGCTGATCGCCGTCGTCGGCCTGGGCGAGCCGATCCACGGCTACCACCTGCTGGGTGGCGGGCTGATCCTGGGCGGGGTGATGACCTCCCAGCTGAAGGGGCGTGCACCGGTAGCCGAGCGGGAAGCCGCCTGAGAACCAACATCGTCCAGAAACAACAAGGGAGCCCATGGCTCCCTTGTTGTTTCTGCAATACACGCCAGTGAGCATCTCAACCGGCCCGGCGCCAGCGGTAGCGCCGCTCCGGCCGCCCCCGCTGACCGTAGTTGAGATCAACATCTACCCGATCTTCCGACTCCAGATATTCCAGATAGCGGCGCGCCGTGGTGCGGCTGAGGGAGAGTCGCAGCGCCACCGTGTCGGTGGAGAAGACGCTCTCCGGCTCGCCCGCCAGCAGATCCAGCACCTGACGCAGGGTGATGCTGTCGATCCCCTTGGGGGTGACACGCATCTCCTTAATCTGGGAGCGCCCCCCCTTGCCCAGCAGTTTGTCGAGATCTTCCTGCTCCAGCCGACCCCGCTCGCAGAGGCGGCTGTGCAGTTGCAGGATCTCGTCCAGACTCTGCTGGATGCGAAACAGCCGCAATGGTTTGATGACGTAGTCATGAACCCCCAGATTGAGGGCCTGCTGTATGGTCTCCACATCCCGCGAGGCAGTCACCATGATGACGTAGGCTTCGCGGTTGTGGCTGCGCAGGCGGCTCACCCACTCAAGGCCGGAGCCATCGGGCAGGGAGACATCCACCAGCAGCAGTTGGGGCACCACACCGGCCATCATGGCATCGGCCTGGGCCAGGGTGCCGGCCCGCCCCAGCAGGGAGAAACCGGGTGTCGCCGCCACCAGTTCTGACAAGATGGCACCGATCCGATCGTCATCTTCAATAACAAGCGTGATTATTGGGTCCATGGCTCACATTAATTGGTTTTTATTCAAGTAGATACCAAACAGGGTGGTCTGCTCGGCGGTTCGCCGCCATTCTATCACACCCTCGTGCCGACCCACGGTCTCCTTGACCAGGAACAGACCCACCCCGTGATCGCCGCTCTGGCGACTCACCCCGTAATCGAACAGATGATCGGCCAGCTCCTCGTCGACCCCCTCGCCGCTATCCTCCACCTCGATCACCAGTCGCCGCCCCACATCGCACAGAGAGAGCAGCACCCGCGGCGGCCGCTGCTGGCGGTTGCGCCAGGCCGCCTGCAGGCCGTTGTCCAGCAGGTTGCCAATGAGGGTGATGAGATCGGCCGAAACCGAGGCCGGATACTCCGCCAGCGCCGAATCGGGATCGAGCTCCAGGGTCACCCCCAGCTCGCGGGCCCGGCTGAACTTGCCGAGAATAAGCCCCGCCACCGGCTTGTTGTCGATCAGCCGCAGCAGCTCCTGCAGCATGGTCTGGCACGCTTCGTTCTCCTGCTGGATCAGCTCCACCGCCTGATCCACATGGCCCAGCTGCAACAGGCCGGAGAGGCTGCTCAGCTTGTTGGCAAACTCGTGGCTCTGCATCCGCAGCATCTCGGCATACTGGCGCAGGTGGGTCACCTGTACCCCCAGACTCGTAGCCACCTCCGGACGGCTGAAGATTAGCAACCGCCCCGGCGCCTTGCCCTGCACCGCCTGCCAGCGACCGACGAAGGACTCCCCCTGAATAGTAAAGCTCACCTCGCCCCCCTCCTGCTCCAGACAGGGGGCGAGGGGCGGCACCAGCTCCGCCAGCGACTGCCCCTGCAGGGCGTGGCGCCCGGTGACCGGCAGCCGCAGCTGATAGCTGGCGGTGCTGTTGATCATGTTGATATTGCCGCGGCCATCGAGGGCGATCACCCCTTCGGTGATGTGCTCCAGCACCAGATCCTGCAGGGTAAAGCGGCGCACGATCGCCTCCGGCTCCAGATCGAGCAGGGTCTTGCGCAGCAGGTATTGCACCCAGAGTGCCAGCAGCAGGCCGCACCCCAGCACCGCCACAATGGCGCTGATGAGCAGGGCCACCCGCTCCATATAGATGCCCTCCACCTGCTGCATCAGGTAGCCCACCACCACGGTCCCCATGACGCGCCCATCCCCGCCAACCACCGGGGAGAAGCAGCGGATCGCCGGCCCCATGGTGCCCCGATCCTTGGAGCAGTAGCTGCGCCGCTCCTGCAGCGCGGGCCAGATATCCTCGCCGCGGAACTTCTGCCCCACCAGCTCGGGGTTGGGGTGGCTGAGGCGGCGACCATGCTCGTCGGTCACCACCATATAGGTGGCGTCGGTGCGGTTGCAGACCGCCTCCACATAGTCGCGCAGGGTAGGATCACTGCCCTGACGCAGAGCTTCGACCACCCGGGTATCCGCCGCCATCACCCGTGCCAGATCGCTCCCCTTATCCTGCAGATTGCTCTCCAGCAGATGGCGGATAAAGAGGGCCAGCAGGCTGCCCAGAATGAGGATCAGCAGCAGGGAGAGCCCGAGAGAGAGGGTGACCAACTGGTGGCGAAGTTTCATGCACATACCTTAAAACGTCAGGACGCTGCCCAATAGTGCGGATGCCACCAGGTCTGGTCAATCAAAGGTGCCGGATCGCCGACAAAATCGGCCAATCCTTCCTCGCGGGCGCAGAGCGCCACCGCTCTGGCGACGGCGCGGGCCACCTCTCCCACCTGCTCGATGGGGGGCAACAGCCGGCCCGCCACCAGCGGATAGGCGCCGACCGCCCGCACCGCGGCCAGCAACATGCCATCGCTGATGCGGCGCGCCTTGACGGCGCAGGCTCCGAGACCAATCCCCGGAAAGACATAGACGTTGTTGCACTGGGAGACTACCCGCCGCTCCCCCGTCACCGTCACCGGCGCAAAGGGGCTGCCGGTGGCCAGCAGGGCGCGGCCATCTGTGGCAGCCCACACCTGCTCGGGGGTGGCCTCGGCGCTGCGGGTCGGGTTGGAGAGTGGCAGGATCACCGGCTGATCGCACACCTCCCCCATCGCCTGCAACACCTCGCGGGTAAAGAGGCCGCCCTGACCGCTCACCCCGATCAGCACCGCCGGGCGCACCTGACGGATGGTCTCCAGCAGCGAACTGTTCCCCTCCTCCACAGCACGGGCAAACGGCTGTTGGGCGCGAGTCAAGTTGGGACGATCGGCGCAGACCACCCCGTCCTGATCAAACAGCCAGACGCCGTCGTGGCTCCCCGCCAGCTGGGCCAACATGGCGGCGATGCCGCAACCGGCAGAACCCGCCCCGACGATCAGCACCGGGGCATCGCACAGGGCGGTACCCGCCTGCTGCAACCCGGCCAGCACGCAGGCAGAAGCCACTGCCGCCGTGCCCTGAATATCGTCGTTGAACATGCAGAGCTCGTCCCTATAGCGGGTCAGCAGGTTGGCGGCATGCTTGCCGGCAAAGTCTTCAAACTGCAGCACCACTTGGGGCCAGCGCTTGCGAATGGCGGCCACCACCTTGTCCATGAAGTGGTAGTAGCTCTCGCCGTCGATGCGCGGGGATTGCCAGCCGAGGTAAGAGTCATCCTCCAGCAGCTCGGGGTTGTTGGTGCCCACATCGACACAGAGCGGCAGGGTACGCGCCGGATTGATGCCGCCAGCAGCGGAGTAGAGCGCCAGCTTGCCGATACAGATCCCCATGCCGCCGATACCGAGATCGCCAAGCCCCAGCACCCGCTCGCCGTCGGAGATGACGATCACATCCACCTCCTGCTCCACCGACTCGAGGATATCGTCGAGATCATCCCGGTCGTGCCAGGAGAGGTAGAGGCCGTGGCTGCGCAGATAGAGGTCACTGTGGCGCTGGCACGCCTCCCCCACCACCGGGGTGTAGATGATCGGCAGCAGCTCCGGCAGGTGGTGGCGTACCAGATCGTAGAACAGCACAGGGTTGTCCTCCTGCAGCTGGCGCAGCAGCAGATGCTGGTCAAACGGACTCTGCATGGCGCTGACCAATCGGTAGATCCGGCGCCGCTGCTGGGAGAGGGACTCCTCCTTGTGAGGCATGCGACCCCGCACCCCCTGACGCTTGCGCTCGGCATAGGGTAGGCTGGTGCCCATCATGATGTCGTTCATCTTGTTTGTTCCTCAATCCGGTATCAGGCGAGCAGGGAGATAAGGGCGGTGGCCAAGATCAGCATCACGGCGCCGCCCAGGCGAGAGGAGATCTGGGCAAAGGGCATCAGCTTCATCCGCTGGGCCGCCGAGAGCACGGCTACGTCGCCGGTGCCGCCCATGTTGGCCATACAGAGCCCGCCGGTGATGGCCGCCTCGATGGGATAGAAACCGATCAGCTTGCCGAACAGCGCCGCGCCGAGGGCGCCACCGATTACGGTGACCATGACCAGCACGAAGTAGCTGACGGAGAAGGCACTGATGAGCTCCGGAATACTGGTATAGGCGACGCCGATCCCCACCAGCAGGGAGGGAGTGAGGTTGCTCACCACAAACTGATACCAGTCGGCCGCCGCCTGCTCATAACGGCGCGGCAGCAGGCCGCTCACCTTGATAAAGGCGACGGCCAAAATCATCAGGGCGAAAGGGTGCATGGGGATAAAGTTGCCAAGCAGGGAACCCAGCACAAACATGCTGGAGCTGATGAAAAGGCCCATGCCCAGACTCTGCAGGGTCGGCTCTTCGGCCTGTTCATCGGCAATGCTCTGGCTACTCTCTTTAACCATCAGCTTGCCGTTGCCAGTCAGGGAGGGGTAACGACGACCGAGCCGCGCCAGCAGGGAGCCCACCAGAATGGCCAGGGTATTGGCGATCACCACCGCCGGTACCATGCGCGACAATAGATCCGCACTGGACATCTGCATCGGGCCGGAGAGGATCTCCACCAACGGCACCGCACCGGCGCCCATGCCACCGCCCATGATGGGCAGGCCGATCAGCAACACCGCATTCTTGAAGCCATACCCCATCAGGGAGCCGACCAGCCCCACGCTCAGCAATGCCAGCGCTACGCCGCCAAGAATGACCGGCAGATAGCGCATGGCGGCATTTTTCAGCAAAGCGCCGCTCATGCCAAACACGGAGCCAGTCACCAGACTGGCGATAAAGAAGTTGAGAAAGCCCCCCTCCTTCATGAAGTTGGTGATGACCTGCCCCGCCTGCACCGGCAGCAGCTGGTATTCGAACAGGGCGGCGCCACCGAAAATGGCGAGGATGGTGCCGCCCCCCAGATATTCACGGATCGGCATGATCCGCTCCCCCAGCTCGGTCAGCAGGGTGCCCAGCACAAACATCAGTGCCAGCGCACCGACCATGCCCAGCGGCAGCGAGCCATTCCAGCCGGAAAAGAGAACACAGGTTGCCAACCCCAGAAATATAAAGAGCGGCATACCGGCAATTTGTTGGCCGCCCATAAAGGCGGCCTTTTCTTGTGTGGTTTGTAGGGGGGAGAGGTTTTTCATTGTTATGTACTCTGCGTGTGATTGTGACCGCTACTTTATTGATCCCCCTCTCCCCTGTCGGTTAGCCAGACTGCAAAGCCATATAAAAACATTAAAAACTTAAACATCATGGTGCCTCCAACGTGCGCGGCACAATAGAACACCAGACATCCGATACCCGACCAAGTCAGGAAATAGGGTGATAAAACGAGCGACCATAATGGCGGATATTTGGATGATCAGCAGTAATAACGATGCGATGATCTCCCCCCTTCGGGGAAATAACAGAGCCAGAGGACCAGCTCTGCAACCATTTATCGCCACAGCTCCTGTGAGTGATAATCAGCGGGCAATGTCATCGCCATAACGCGAGTGCTACGGCGTGCCACATCAGGGTTTGAGTCGGCGTGCAGGAAGCACGCACGATGAAAAATGGTGAGAAGAAAGATGCAAAAATGGGAGATTGAAATAGTGATGAGTCAAGCCAGCGAATACCAGAGCACTGGCTTGAACTCACAAGGATCACACACGGTCAGGTCTATTCTGCCAACAGCAATGGAATATTGGCGGGGTCAAAATCATGACTGATATCGGTACTTCTGATAGCGCCTTCCCGATTCACGCCATGGTGTGACTCTGCACCATATTCTCCATCACTCAACAGCGTTTCAATTGCCAGATACACACATCCACTGTCATATCCATCCACAACCCGTTTCCCCCCTTGTTTTATAACCCCATCAATATTAGCGGATAAAAAAAGAGCTGCTCACTGAAGCTGAAAATTTCATGAAAATAATCGCCGGATATCCTCCATTCACGGCGCAATATCCGAATCGGCAAGAGAGCCTCGAGTGGATCAGCCCCGAGAATAATATCAGGGTCTCGAATGACACCGGCTCGCACCAGCGAAAGATCCGACCAGAAACATGATACGCATCACACTATTTACTTAGCCTGCTAAACAAGTATGATACTTAGCAGGCTAAGTACATTGAGGATGAGAAGATGACGGATCTGGAAAGGTTGCGCGAGCTGTCGCTCGCCGAGCAGATAGCGCGGATGCACCGGCTATGGCGTACTGCCGCCGACCTGGAGCTGGCTCCCCTTGGCCTCACCCATCCCCGCTGGACCGCGCTGTGGAAACTCTCCCGCATGGGGAACCATGTCAGCCAGAAGACCCTGGCCGAAGCCCTCGAGATAGAGCTCCCCTCCCTGATGCGCACCCTGGGCCAGCTGGAAGAGCAGGGACTGATTGAGCGCCACTGTTGCAGTCAGGACAAGCGGGCCCGCATCGTCTGCGTGACCCCGGCTGGCCAGACCCTGCTCGATCAGATCGCCGACCGCATCATGAATATCCGCCGGGAGCTGCTGGGGGGCATCGACGAGCAGACCCTGCAGCTGTTTGAAGCCACTGTGCAGCGGATCTCGGCCAACGCCCTCAGCAAAATTGAACAACACCACGACCGACAAGCCGGAGGCGATACAAGCCCTCCCGAGACCGACACAGAGAGAGAATAAGATGACCCCGGATCAACAATTTACCCGCTGGATCAAATGGTCCATGGCGGGCTTTGCCACCCTGTTTGCCTATTTTCTGATAGCCGACCTGCTGATGCCCCTCACCCCTCAGGCGATGGCGACCCGGGTGGTCACCAAGCTGGCCCCCCAGGTGAGCGGCAAGGTGATCGAGGTCGCCGTTCACAACAACCAGCAGGTCAAGAAGGGGGATCTGCTGTTCAGGCTGGATCCGGCCCCTTTTGAACTGGCAGTGGAGCAGGCCCGCCTTGCGCTAGCGCAGGCAGAGCAGCAGAACAGTGAACTGGATGCCGCCCTGACCGCCGCCGTTGCCGAGATCAACGCCAAGGAGACCCTGGCCAGCCAGAAGTGGCGCGAGGCTGAGCGGATCGATGCGCTCTACCAACGTCACATGGTTTCGCTGCAACAAAAAGATGAAGCTGACAGCGCCCTGCGCAGCGCCCAGGCCAACCTGCGCGCCAGTCAGGCCAAACTGGCCCAGATCAAGGCCAGTCGTGGCGTAACCGGTGAGGACAATCTGTTGCTGCGCCAGGCCCGCAACAAGCTGGCGCAAGCGCAGCTGGCCCTCTCTTACAGCCAGGTCCACGCGGATCAGGATGGCACCATCACCAACCTGCAGCTCAAGCCGGGCAGTATCGCCAGCGCGGGCAGCCCGCTGCTGGCACTGGTGTCGGAACAGGTGGACGTCATTGCCGATTTTCGGGAGAAGAGCCTGCGCCATGTTGGCGAGCAAACCCGCGCACTGGTCGCCTTCGATGGCGAGCCGGGTCAGCTCTATCCTGCCCGGGTAAGCAGTCTGGATGCCGGAGTGAGTGCCGGTCAGTTTGATGCCAACGGTCGACTGGCCGCGCCGGTGGAGTCGGATCGCTGGGTACGGGATGCCCAGCGGATGCGGCTGCACCTCGAGCTGGACCAGCTCCCCGACCATCTGCCAGCCGGGGCGCGGGCCACGGTACAACTGCTGCCGGACAATGCCCTGACCGCCATGCTGGCACGGGGCCAGATCCACCTGCTCAGCCTGCTCCATTATGTCTACTAACCACGCCACTCACCCGTCGGCCAATACTGCCCCAGCCCACCCCGTCGGTGGTGCTGCCACTCACCTCTGGTATCGGCCCCTCACCGGCAACGAGCTGCGCCAGTGCCTGCGCATCGCCTTTGGCTGCACCACGGGCTTTCTGCTCTGCAAGCTGTTTGGCTGGAATTACGGGGTCTTCTATACGGTCACGCCGGTGCTGCTGCTGGGAATGGTGCCGGTGATGAATGGTCATGCCGCGCGCCAGCTGATCGCGGCGGCGGTGGTCTGTGGGGTGGAGGTCGGGCTGCTGGGGGGGCTGTTTGGCAGCCATCCGGCGCTGATGACCCCTATCGCCTTTCTGCTGTTTCTCTACCGCTTCGCCGCCATGTCGCGGGGCAGCCTGTTTCTGTTCGGGGCCAACGGGGTGCTGAGCCTCAGCATCATGCTGCACTTTGCCAGCTATCCGCAGACCGACCTCAACGACCTGATCCTCAACAATATCTGGGCGAGCGTGCTGTCGGTGCTGATCGCCTACCTGATGACCATGCTGATCCCGGATGTGGAAGCCAGACCCAAGCCAGCCTCGGCCCCCAAGGCGCCGCACCGGATGCGCCATGAAGCCCTGCTGGGTGCCACGGTGGCCACCCTGTCGTTTCTGGTATTTCAGGTGTTTGACCTGCGCGACTCCATGTCTGCCCAGGCCACGACCCTGCTGGTGCTCTTCCCCATGCACTGGAACGGTGCGCTGAGTTATGCCCGTAAACGGGCGATGGGCACCTTGCTGGGGGTCACCTTCGGCCTGCTCGGCCAGCTGCTGCTCTATGACTGGTCAGGGCAACTGTTGCTGGTCGCTCCGCTGCTGTGGCTCGGCGCCATGTTGTTCAGCCATGCCCACGTCAAGGAGGCAGGCGGCTCCGGGGTCGGCTTTGGCGCCCTCACCACCCTCGGCATCCTGTTTGGCCAGTACCTCACCCCGGGCAACGATCTGGTGTTCAGCGCCCTCTACCGGGTGAGCAGCATCCTGTTTGCCATTGTGGTCACCCTGTTGGCCTGCTACCTCGTCCACCGGTTGCTCAATCGCTTCGAGGCGACCCGCTTCGGTTATTGATTTCCTGTTGTAAGCACTGTTGTCAGCCCATGGATGAGCTCTCTTTCGCCCCGTCGCCTGCCGGGGCGTTTTTTTCTCGCCCTCGTTTACCTCCCTCACCAATACTCCTGCCACTACAAGTCAGCGCAGAAGTGTGGCTATGCTTTTAAGGCTGCTGTCGATGAGGTGCACACTTATGGTTCCGTTGTTAAAAAAATGGCTGGTTTGTCTGATGCTGTTGGCTACCAGCCCGCTCGGGGCCACCCCGCTTGTCATTGGTGCCGAAGATGACTGGGCTCCCTACTGCGAGCGCGACAAGGACAATGAGGATGACCAACCCCACGGACTGGCGCCTGAGCTGGTCAAGGCGGTGTTCGCCGCCGAAGGGATCGAGGTTGTCTTTCGCACCCTCCCCTTCGCCCGCTGCATGCACGATGCGAAAAGCGGCAAACTTGCGGGGTGCTTCAACGCCACCATCACCGAAGAGAACCGCTACCAGTACCACTGGCACGATACCCCCATGTTCGAGGAGGATCTCGCCATCTTCGCCCTCGCCAGCGAGCCGCAACGGGATCTCAAGCTCACCTCGCTGGAGGGCAAGCGGGTGGGCATCACCCTCGGCTACACCTACCCCACCGATTTTATGGAAAACCCCAGAATCACCCGCTTTCAGGCCAAATCCGATGCCCAGATCCTCGAGATGCTGGTGCGCGGCCGGGTCGACTACATCCTGATGAACGGCATGCCGGGCTACCTCAAGATCCAGCAGAAGCATCTGACCGGCAAGGTGGTCAAGGTTGGCAAGCTCTCCACTGATGGCTTCTGGCTCGCCTTCTCCCGCAACACACCTCAAGGGGAAGCGCTGGCCAAGCAGTTCGAACAGGGACTGCAGAAGATCAAAAACAACGGCATCTATGAGACGCTGATCCGCCAGTTTGAAACCAGACTTGGCCTCTACTGATTGACGATTCCTTCCTGATAGCGCCCCCCTCATACTCGCGCGGTATGCCGGACAGCCAGCGACGCACCGAATGGCCCCGCTGATTGCACAATAACGGCAACCTGTTAGGCTCACGCCCGTATGACACCAATGGAGCTGTAATCATGAATAAGGTACATATGATGGCCGCTGGTGCGCTGGCCCTCGGCCTGCTCGCTGGCTGCAATCAGGGCAATACCCTCTCCGTCACTGGTGGCGAACCGGTCAGTTACCAGTGCGAGCAAGGCAAAAAGGTGCAGGTGCGCTACTTCTCCCTCTCCGACGAGAGCCTCAGCTTTATCAAGCTGTCGCTGCCGGACGGCAAGGATTACACCCTGCCCCAGGCCATTTCGGCCTCCGGCGCCCGCTATACGGACGAACATGAGGCCGTTTGGTGGAACAAGGGGGATGAGGGCTTTGTCGAGCTTCGGGATCAGGATGGCGAGTGGCAGACCGCCTACAACGACTGCAAACAGCAATAAACGTGACCCCGGCCTGGCCGGGGTCTCTCTTTCTCTGGCATCAGAGTGATCGGGGGATCAGTTGATCTCGATTTCGAAGCGGTTGGTCACCTCGACCGGAATAGCATCCGGGTTGCCCTCTGCCGGGCTGTAGCGGATCCGCGAGAGGGTCGCCAGCGCGCTCTGCTCCAGCTCGCCGGGAGGCTCGGCCGCCACCACTTCCGGCTTGACCGGCGTGCCGCTGGCGTCGATTTGATAGCGAACTTCCACATACCCCTTGACCGGTTTGGCCGGCAGGGCTGGCTCGTCATTACCAAGCCATGACCACTGCTTCTCCTGAACCCAGTAGCTGGACAACTGCTCGAGAGGGATAGCGATCGGAGCGCGCTCGTGCGCCACCTCCTGACGGGATGAACACCCCAGCAACAGTGTCACTGCCAGACCTGACCATACTGCGACTTTCCACTTCATGTAACGCTCCTTGTTCTCTGCCGGTGCTTGTTGCCGGACTGCAGGGCGCTCAACGCGGCCCGCTTGGTCAGTCACCCATCCTAACGAAAAAGTATTCGTATGAACATGAACAAAAGGGCCAACCCCGAGAGGTTGGCCCTTTTATCGTCAACAAGCTCACTAACCATCCGCTGGCATCAGCCGCGCTTGTCGCTCACCACCAGCCAGAGCGCATGGACCATGCCCGGCAGACCACCCATCAGGGTCAGCACGATGTTGATTAAAAAGTGCAGGCTAAAGCCCACCTGGATAAAAGCGCACACAGGGGGCAGGAAAATGGCCAGCAGGATCTTGAGCAGATTGTTCATCTCGGCTCTCCTTTTCAAAAATGTCGTCAGGATTGGAATGGGCCAACCATAAACATCCCGGACTTCAACTGCAAACCAGACAGGGAATTCGCTCACCCGCATCACGCCAGGCGTTGAGGTCGTGGATCTGCTGATTACTGCTGCCACGCCAGAGCAGGCCCGGGTCTGCCAACTCCTTTTCAAACTTGCCATCCACCAGCACATCCAGCAAGGCCACCAGCTCACGCTGGGCCTCTGACAGTTCGCCGAGCAGATAACCGGTCCAGCACCAGATATCCTTGCCCGGACACTCGGCGCGCACCCGTTTCACCAGCGCCAGCACGTGGGGCACGTTGGCAGGGTGGAGCGGATCGCCGCCGGAGAGCGACAGACCTCGCCGTTTGATGCGGCTGTCGTTGAGGTCGCTAATGACGCGATCGCTCATCGCCTCATCGAACGGCTTGCCGCCATCGAGCCGCCAGGTGCTCTGGTTGTAGCAACCCGGGCACTGGTGCTCGCAGCCCGAGACAAACAGGGTGGCACGGGTGCCGGGGCCGTTAATCACATCGACCGGGTAGTATTGGTGGTAGTGCATCGCTTGTTTCCTGCCTCGTTCACGGGAAGGCGGCATGGTTGCCGCCCTCCAATGAAAATGGCCCCTTGAGTCAGGGGCCAGCTCTTCATCGCCTGTGCGCTTACATATGTTTGACGCGGCGCTTCACCTCTTCCTGCTTGCCCGCATTGAAGGGGCGCGCATCCGGACTGCCGAGATAGCCGCAGACACGGCGGGTCACCGACACCTTGGCCGGGTCGTGGTTGCCACAGCGCGGGCAGGTGAAGCCCTTGGAGGTGCACTCGAACTCGCCGGTGAAGCCGCAGTCGTAGCACTCGTCGATGGGTGTGTTGGTACCGTAGTAGGGCACCTTGTCATAGCTGTAATCCCAGACGTTCTCAAGCGCTTCCAGATTGTGCTGAATGTTGGGGTACTCGCCGTAGCAGATGAAGCCGCCGCTGGCGATGGGCGGATAGGGCGCCTCGAAGTCCAGCTTGTCGTACGGATTGACCTGCTTCTCCACATCGAGGTGGAAGCTGTTGGTGTAGTACCCCTTGTCGGTCACGCCGGATACCACGCCAAACTCTTTGGCATCGATACGGCAGAAACGGGTGCAGAGGTTCTCGCTCGGGGTGGAGTAGAGGCTGAAGCCGTAGCCAGTCTCCTCTTTCCACTCATCGATGGCCGCCTTGAGACGGGCGATGATGGCGATGGCTTTCTGTTGCAGCTCGGTGCTGTCAAACAGGTGAACCTTGTCACCAAACAGGGCGTTGATGGTCTCGTGAACCCCGATATAACCGAGGGAAATGGAGGCACGACCGTTCTTGAAGATCTCGCTGACGTTGTCGTCCGCCTTCAGCCGCACGCCGCAAGCCCCTTCCATATAGAGGATCGGAGCAACCCGCGCTTTCACCCCGTCCAGACGGGTGATGCGGTACATCAGCGCCTTCTTGGCGACCCGCAGGGAGGCATCGAGACGATCCCAGAAATCCGCTTCGTCACGGGATTTCAGGGCAATGCGCGGCAGGTTGAGGCTCACCACACCCAGGTTGTTGCGACCTTCGTGGATCAGCTCGCCATTCTCCTCGTAGGCACCGAGGAAGGAGCGGCAACCCATGGGAGTCTTGAAGGAGCCGGTCACTTTCACGACCTGGTCGTAGTTGAGGATGTCCGGATACATCCGCTTGGAGGCACACTCCAGCGCCAGCTGCTTGATGTCGTAGTTGGGATCGCCCTGCTTGTGGTTGAGGCCATCCTTGATGGCGAACACCAGTTTCGGGAACACGGCGGTCTTCTTGTTCTTGCCAAGGCCAGCGATGCGGTTGCTGAGGATGGCGCGCTGGATCATCCGCGACTCCCAACTATCCCCCAGACCAAAGCCGAAGGTGACGAACGGCGTCTGACCGTTGGCGGTGTGCAGGGTGTTGACCTCGTACTCCAGCGACTGGAAGGCGTCGTAGCACTCTTTCTCGGTACGGGCCATGGCGTAGGCTTCCACATCGGCAATGCCCCACTCTTCGGCCACTTCACGGTGTTTCTGCCAGCTAATGGTCACATAGGGAGCCAGCACTTCGTCGATGCGGTTGATGGTGGTACCACCATAGATGTGGCTCGCCACCTGGGCGATGATCTGGGCGGTCACGGCCGTGGCGGTGCTGATGGATTTCGGGGTATCGATCTCCGCATTGCCCATCTTGAAGCCGTGGGTCAGCATCCCTTTCAGATCGATCAACATGCAGTTGAACATCGGGAAGAAAGGTGAGTAATCGAGATCGTGGAAGTGCAGATCACCGCTCTCATGAGCCTGAACCACATCACGGGGCAGCATGTGGCTGGTGGCATAGTGCTTGGCGACAATACCGGCCAGCAGGTCGCGCTGGGTCGGGATCACCTTGGAGTCTTTGTTGGCATTCTCGTTGAGCAGGGCGGCGTTGGTCTGCTCGACCAGACCGCGGATCTCCTGCGCCAGACGGCCGCGCGCCTCGCGAGCCTGATCCCTGTCGTGGCGATATTCGATATAGGCACGGGCGATGGCCTTGTCGTCGGAAGCCATCAGGTGGTTTTCGACCCGGTTCTGGATCTCGTGGATATCAACTTCACCACGCCCTTCCAGCTCCTGACTCACCGCATTGGCAATGCGGGAGGCGAGTGCCGGATTGGCCTGATTGACCGCTTCCGCCGCTCGGCTGACCGCCTCTGCAATCAGCTGAGCATTGAATGGTGCGCGACATCCGTCACGTTTGATCACAACCGGTTTCATGAATTTTCCCCGTTAAAAGGCCAGGCATTTGCCTCTGGCTCACCCTTGTTGGGCCCCCCTCCCGGCATCTCGTCCTGGACGCAAATAAATTCAGCCGAGGCTTGACAAGCCTGGGCTGAAGATAGGAGGGGAACAGCTTATACACAGCTTAATAACACAACATATAGGGATTAAAAACGAATGCGTCCCTATATGTGGTGTCTATTAGGCACCAAAGCGAAGCCTCATTTCTTGATCCAGGACAGGTTTTTCAGCGAGCGGGACAGTTCACGACCAACCCAAAGGAGCCCCATTCAAATCCAATCTCAAGCAGGGTGCGGGCTGGCGTCCGATCCACCCACCCGAAAAAAAATCGCCCCCCGCCGCACCGGTTTCGAGATGACAGCGTCAACCAAAACCGCCCATACTGAACAAGAACTCTCTCCCCCTCGACAAGGGACAACCCATGCGCACCTCCCTGCTATTGCTACTGCTATCCACCCTCTCTCTGCCGCTCTGGGCCGCAAACATTCTGGTGATCAGCAGCTACCATCCCGAATACCTGTGGGACCAAAGCTACAACAAAGGGCTGCTCGATGGCTTGCAGGGGGAGCACAAGATCACTCACTTCTATATGGACACCAAACGCCATCCACGGGAGAAGTTCGACGAAATTGCCCAACAAGCCATCGCCTTTTATCTCAAGAGCAAACCGGATCTGGTGGTACTGGGGGATGACAACGCCATCAACTATCTGGCCAACGAGATCGCCTCGCTGGGCACTCCAGTGGTCTTTCTCGGCATGAACGAGAACCCCCGGCTCAAGGGCTTTGTCGGCCACCCCAAGATCACCGGCGTGCTGGAGCGTCCCCTGCTCAAGCGCAACATCAGCGAAATAAGCCAGATGATGGGGGGGCTCGACAAGGCTCTGGTGCTGTTTGATTCCAGCAATGTGGCCCTCACCGCCATCGAGGATGAATTCAAGACCCAGACCGAGCTGCGGGTCGGTCAGACCCGGGTCAACAGCCAGCTGATGGGGGATTACAGCCTCTGGCAGGAGGCAGTGCTCAACGCCAAGAAGAACGGCTATCAGGCAATCTTCCTCGGCCTCTACCACACGCTGGTCGATGACAATGGCAAGCATGTGAGCGAAAAGACGGTGCTGGAGTGGACCAGCGCCAACACACCGGTGCCGCTCTTCTGTTTCTGGGAATTTACCGTCGGCAATGGGATGGCCATCGGCGGGCTGGTGCTGGACGGCCACGATCAGGGGACACAGGCAGCCAGCCTCATCAACACCATTCTGGCGGGCACCCTGCCCCGTACCATCTCCCCGCGAGCGGCCCTGCGCGGCGAATATGTCTTCAGCAAGAGCGAGCTGGCCCGCTGGCAGCTCACCGTGCCCGACAAATGGCGCCACAAGATCCTCTGGCGTGAGTGACCGCCGAAACAAAAAAAGAGAACCCGGCCATGCCGGGTTCTCTTTTATCGGGTGCTGCGGTTAGCAGGCTTGGTGAGGGCTATCAGCCCTGCAACGCCTGTTGCAGCTCCTCTTCGGTCCAGATGGTAATGCCGAGCTCCTGCGCCTTGGTCAGCTTGGAACCGGCCGCTTCCCCCGCGACCAGCACATCGGTCTTGGCAGATACCGAACCCGCCACCTTGGCTCCCAGCGCCTGCAATGCCGCCTTGGCGTCGTTGCGCGACAAGGTGGTCAGGGTGCCGGTCAGCACGAAGGTCTTGCCGGCAAAGGGTTGCTCCGCGGCCACTTTCTTCTCGATGGCCGGCCAGTGGATGCCGGCAGCCAGCAAGGCTTCCAGCACCTCCACGTTGTGGGGCTGACGCAGGAAGTAGTAGACATGCTTGGCCACCACATCGCCCACGTCAGCCACTTCGAGCAGTTGCTCCACCGAGGCAGCGCGCAGGGCATCCAGGGTGAGGAAGTGGTTGGCAAGGTTGAGCGCAGTCGCCTCCCCCACTTCGCGGATCCCCAGAGCAAACAGGAAGCGCGGCAGGGTGGTGCTGCGCGCTGCATCGATGGCGGCTACCAGATTGAGGGCCGATTTTTGCCCCATCCGCTCAAGACCTGCCAGCTGGATGGCATTGAGGCTGAAGAGATCGGCGGGAGTCTTCACCAGCCCCTTGTCTACCAGCTGCTCGACAATCTTGTCGCCAAGGCCGTCCACATCCATGGCGCGACGGGCGGCGAAGTGCTTAATCGCCTCCTTGCGCTGCGCCTCGCAGAACAGGCCACCGGAGCAGCGGGCAACAGCTTCCCCTTCCAGCCGCTCGACCGCAGAGCCACAGACCGGACACTCGGTCGGGAAGAGAATCGCGCGGGCGTCGCTTGGGCGCTGTGCCTCCACCACAGCGACGATCTGCGGGATCACATCCCCCGCCCGGCGCACGATCACGGTATCGCCAATCATCACGCCGAGGCGCTCAATCTCGTCGGCGTTGTGCAAGGTGGCGTTGGAGACAGTCACGCCGCCGACAAACACCGGTTTGAGCTTGGCGACCGGGGTCACGGCGCCGGTGCGGCCGACCTGAAACTCGACGTTCTCAAGCAGAGTCATCTCCTCCTGGGCCGGGAACTTGTGGGCGGTCGCCCAGCGCGGCGCGCGGGCCACAAAGCCCAGCTCCTCTTGCAGGGGGATGGCATCCACCTTGTAGACCACACCATCGATCTCATAAGGAAGCTCGCCACGGCGGGCCAGAATGTCGTCGTGGAACGCCTGACAACCGGCAGCCCCCTCTTTGAGTTTCACCTCGGGACTAAGTGGCAGTCCCCACTCTTTGAGCTGATTGAGACGACCGAAGTGAGAGCCACCGAGTTGCTCGCCGCCGACACCGACGCCGTAGGCATAGAAACTCAAACGGCGGTTAGCGGTAATACGCGAATCGAGCTGGCGCAAACTGCCAGCCGCAGCATTACGTGGGTTAACAAAAACTTTTTCACCAGCAGCAGAAGCTCGTTCGTTCAGATCAACAAAGTCCTTCTTCCTCATGAAGGCTTCGCCACGAACCTCTAAACGTAACGGCCAACCTTTACCTTGAAGAGCCAAGGGAACAGACCGAATAGTTCTAACGTTATCAGTAATATTTTCCCCAACTCGTCCATCCCCGCGAGTTGCGGCTTGAACTAATATTCCATTCTCATAAAGCAGGCTAACTGCAAGTCCATCCAACTTTGGCTCACAACAAAACTTCAAAGAGTCAGTAGATTTTAAGCGTCCTTCAATCCGATGAACAAAATCATCAAGGTCTTCATTATTAAAGACATTATCCAAACTGAGCATGGGAACTTCATGGGTCACTTGCCGAAACTCAGGCAAAGGGGTACTTCCAACTCGTTGGCTTGGTGAAGACGGGGTTCGTAGCGAAGGCTGCTGCTTCTCGATATCAAGCAGCTCGCGCATCAGGCGATCGTATTCGGCATCCGGCACTGTGGGGTTATCCAGCACATAGTACTGGTGACCATATTCGGTAAGCAGTTCACACAATTGACGGTGGCGGGAGAGGGTGTCGCTCATGAAAAAGTCTCGAAGTGTGATTGAACATACGGCCGGGGTAGAAACAAAAATGCGGTACCAGGGTACCGCACTTTTTCTTCACTCGACCCGCATGGCGTATTAGTCGCGACTGGCCTCGTAGGCAGCCAGCTCGTGACGGTAACGGGCAATGGTCTCGTCGCTCAGCGGGCTGCGATCCATATCGGTCAGCATGGCATCGAGATCGCTGGCCAGCTGATCGGCAGCCTGCAGCATATCCTCGAAGGCAAACGCGGCATTGCTGCGCAGCGGCAGTTGCATGAACAGGGAGACACCCGGCGTGGTGAACTGCTCCATCCGGTACGGATTGAAGGTGCCTGGCTTGACCATGTTGATCATGGAGAAGAGCACTTCACCCTTGCCGTTGGGATCTTCGTGACGGTGGAAAATATCCATCTCGCCAAACTTGAAGCCCAGCGCCATCAGGGATGAGAGCAGGGTTGCACCTTGCAAGTCGTGACCCGGACGGCCCATCAGGTTGATGACATAGACATCCTGCCAGATCTTCTCGACCGGCTGGGGCGCCATGCGCGGCTCTTCCACCACAGGAGCAGGTGCCACATAGGCCGGCTCTTCATACACAGGCTCGGGAGCTCGCACCGGCTCGGCACGCACGGTGTCAGCGGTACGGACTGTCTCTGCACGGGCACCGAAGGTCGGGGCAGTCGCGTAGGCGGGCTCGACCAGCGGCTCGTCGTCCAGCGACTGCATCATGGGCTCGCGCTGGGGACGGGAACGGTAGACCGGGGTACGACGATTGACCTGAGCAGGTTTGCGCACCGGCGCGGCAGGCGCCTCGTCGATCTCCTCGGGCAGCGGTTCGTCGAAAGCTTCCTCCTCTTCATAGACAGGAGGCGGCGGAACCGGGCGGGCAGCAGGCTTGCGCACTACGGGCGGCGGCAGATCGTCCTCGTCATCTTCATCATCAAAGGCGGGGACGGCAGGGCGACGACCGAGTTCCGGCTGGCGGCTCTCTTCACTGCGCAGCTTGGGCTCGGCACGACGGCCACCACTGACCACGCGTACCTGGCCGATGCCATCGCTGTCGAAGGCGTCGTTATCACGCTCCCGCGACTTGGAGTCCATCCGTCCAATCGGTTTCTCTTTGATCGGTGCCTGACGATTCTTTTTGTTGCTCCACAACCCGTGAATGAGCAATGCCGCAATAGCAATACCGCCCAGGGCAACCAAGATGTAACGCAATTCCTGCATTAGCTGCTTCTCTTTCTAGTTTTGCTCAGCCAAAGCGACGGCTTCACCGATATCGACCGACACAATGCGAGAAACCCCGGGCTCTTGCATCGTGACGCCAACCAGCTGCTCAGCCATCTCCATGGAGACCTTATTATGACTGATGTAAACGAACTGTACTGTGCTCGACATCTCTTTGACAAGAGAACAGAAGCGACCGACGTTCACTTCATCGAGCGGTGCATCCACCTCATCCAGCAGACAAAAAGGTGCTGGGTTGAGTCTGAAGATGGCAAAAACCAGCGCAAGCGCGGTTAACGCCTTCTCCCCCCCGGAAAGCAGGGCAATGGTAGCATTCTTCTTACCCGGAGGTCTCGCCATGATGCTCACTCCGGCCTCCAAAAGATCATCGGAGGTAAGCTCAAGCCAGGCACTGCCCCCACCGAACACTTTTGGAAACAGGGATTTTAAATCTTCGTTGACCTTATCGAAAGTGTCCCGGAACCGTATTTGTGTCTCTTTATCAATTCTTTTAATGGCTTGGCTCAAGGTTTCCAGCGCTTGCTCGAGATCCTGACACTGGTTTTCAAGATAGGTTGCCCGGGTTTTCGCCTCTTCGTACTCCTCCAGCGCCGCCAGGTTGATGGCGCCGAGTGCCTCCACTTGCGCCTCCAGGGTCTGGATCTCCTGCCGCAGCTTGCTGCGATCAGCGGCGATCAACACAGCCTGATCGAGATCTACCAGTCGAATCCCCAGCTCTTCGAACTGCTCGTGCAGCCCCTGTCGACGGGTGAGGTTGCGTTCGCGCTCAAGGCGCAGTGTTGCCAGCTTCTCCTGCAACGTCACCAGCTGCTTGTGATCGGCACTTCTGGCCTGTTCCAACTCACCGAGCTGGCGCTCCAGCTCCGCAAGCCGTTGATGGCAGGCGAGCTGCTGCGCCTCCAGATTGCGCTGCTCGGCCAGCAGGGGCGCCAGATCCGGCACTGCTTCACTATCCGGCCCTTTCAGCCCGGCCAGCTCCAGTCCGAGCCTCGCCAACTCCTCTTCGTCCAGGGTAATGAGTTGGCGCAGATTGCCCAACTCCAGTTGCAAACGCTGGCAGGCCGCTTGTTGCTGCTCGCGGCGCACACGGGCCTCGTCGACCGCCCGCTCGCAGCGGGTCAGCTGCTCCTGAGCAACCTGCAACCCTTGCGTCAGCGGCTCCCCCTGCTCCTGCAACTCGGCAAGGCGCGCCTCATCGAGTTCCAGTTGCTCACGGGCGCTGGCCAGCCGCTCTGCCTCTTCGGCCTGCTCCTGATCGAGCCGGATCAGCTCTTCGCCGAGCTGACCGAGCCGCTGCAACCGCTCCTGCCGCTGACCCTGTTGCAGACTCCAGGCTTCGCGCAGTTGTTGCCATTTCTGCTCTTGCTCGCGCAAGGTTCGCTGCGACAACTCCTGCGCACTGGCAAGCTGGGCACGCCGGGCATCGGCAGCAACAACTTGCTCGCTCAGCTGTGCCAGCCCCGCGGCAACCTTCTCATGCTCGGTATGCAACCGCTCACGCTCACCCAGCAGCGCCATGGTGCCAAGCGCCGCGCCCTGCCCCAGATCTGCCCAGTTTGGCCCCAGCCAGTCGCCAGCAGGAGTCAGTACCGACTCACCGGGCGTAAGGCTTGGCTGGCGGGCCAATGCGGCCTCCCGGCTCTCCACCAGCCAGATGGCATTGAGGAAGGCGGGAATATGCTCGCCGCCCAGTTGCGCCGCCAGCGTACCGGCAACCGCCGGTTGCGCCGGGCCAATCCAGAGCCCCTCTTGCGCCAGATTGCACTCGTCCGCTGGCGTTGCGGTGAGCCAGCGACCCAGCACCTTGTCGAGTGCCTGTGCCCACTCGGGGGCAACCTGCAACCGGTCGGCTAGGGTCGCCCCCTCCATCTGTTCGCCGAGGATCTGATCCAGGGTCGCCAGCCGCGCTTCCAGCTCCCGCTGCAGGCTCAACTGCTGGCCATGCTGCTGCTTGAGTAGTTCATGGGCGTCGACCGCCTGCGCCAGCTGCTCGGTCAGCTCGCCATTGGCCGCCCGCGTCAGCTCCAGCTCACCACTAAGGGCATCGAGGGCCGGTTGCAGGTCATCGTCCTCAGCGCCGAGGGGGCCAGCGCGTTCATCTTCCAGCTTGAGGCGGGCCAGCCGGGTCTTGGCTTGCAACTCCTGCAAGCCACCCAACCGGGTACGAGTCTGGTTGAGCTGGCCCTGCAACCCGGCCAACTGTTGCTGCCACTGCTGCTGGCGCAGGCGGGCCTGCTCCAGCTGCTCGCTGGCGTGCTGGCGGGCCTCCTGCTGCTCGGTGAGCAACTGCTCACACTGCTCCAGCCGGGCACTCTCCTGCTCGGCGCGCAACACCCCTTCGGTCAGCTGATCCTGCTGGCTGGCAAGCTGCGCCTTGCGGGTAGCAATCCGCTCGCCCAGCGCCTCTGCACGGGCCTGCCAGTCGCGCCCCAGTTCACTCTGGTGCAGTTGCTGTTGCTCGAGACGGGCGATGGCCTGCCCGCCGAGAAAAATCTGTTGCTGACGGCTCGCCTGCTCGGCTTGCGCCTCTTGTCTGGCAACCGACAGGGTGACGTGGCGCCCCTCATCGGCGGTGCGCTTGGCATCGAGCGCAGCCAGCGCCTGCTCGGCCTGCGCCAGTTCGGTTTTGGCCTCGCCAAGGCGCGTCTCCAGCGCCCACAACTCGGAGCCAATCAGCTCGGCGCGAGCGGCGCGCGAACGACTCTTGAGCTGTTTGTAGCGCTCGGCCGTTTCGGCCTGGGCTTTGAGGTGCTCAAGGCGCGAACCCAGCTCGCCGCGAATATCGCCGAGGCGCTCCAGGTTCTCCTGAGTGTGGCGAATGCGCTGCTCGGTCTCGCGCCGCCGCTCCTTGTAGCGGGAAACCCCGGCGGCCTCTTCCATAAAGAGCTTGAGATCGGCCGGACGTGACTCCACCAGTCGGCTGACAGTGCCCTGCTCGATGATGGCGTAGCTGCGGGGGCCAAGACCGGTGCCGAGGAAGAGGTCGGTCACATCTTTGCGGCGGCACTTCTGGCCGTTGATCTGATAGTGGTTGGAGCCGTCGCGCAGCACTTCGCGACGCACCGAGATCTCGGTAAAGCGGCCAAACTCGCCGGGCACCCGGTTGTGGGGATTGTCGAACACCAGCTCGACCGAGGCGCGCCCGTGCGCACTGCGATTGATGGAGCCGTTGAAGATGACATCGGTCATGTTCTCACCGCGCAGATGGCGAGCGGAACTCTCCCCCAGTACCCAGCGCACCGCGTCGATGACGTTGGATTTGCCACAGCCATTGGGACCCACCACGGCGGTCATGTCTGCCGACAGTTCGATGCGGGTCGGCTCGACGAACGACTTGAAGCCGGCGAGTTTGATCAGTTTCAGACGCATGGCGACCTGTATCAGTGGCTAAATAAAGAGGAGGCGGGCAGGTGACTTTACCAAATCCAGACCCGGCTTTGCTTGTAATATGCAGGTATCATCCCCATTCAATGCCCGATTTTCAGTCGCCACGGCACGAAATAAGGAATAGTCGGCGACTTTACCAAATCAAAGGCTTGTTTGTAATATGCTGGCAGTTCTCCCATGCATAGATGGAGCTCACATGAGCCAATCACCCCATATGGTCAAAGATTCAATCAGCGGTGCAGACTACTTTCTGCGCGGTTTTTCCCTTATTCGCCAACCGGGCATCCGCACCTTTGTGCTGATCCCCCTACTGGTCAACTTCGTGCTTTTTGCCGGGGCCTTCTATGCCCTGTTGCTGCAACTGGACGGCCTGTTCGCCTGGCTCCATCAGCAGATCCCCGCCTGGCTCGACTGGCTGGACTACCTGCTGTGGCCCATCGCCCTCATCACAATCCTGGTGGTCTTCTCCTTTATCTTCAGCTCGGTTGCCAACTGGGTAGCCGCTCCCTTCAACGGCCTGCTGGCGGAGAAGGTGGAGCAGATCCTCACCGGCCAGCCCGCCAATGACAGCGGCATGCTGGATATCGTCAAGGATGTGCCACGCACCTTCGGCCGCGAATGGACCAAGCTGAAGTATTACCTGCCCAAGGCCATCGGCTGCCTGATCCTGTTCCTGATCCCGGTGGTGGGCCAGACCCTGGCGCCTGTGCTCTGGTTCCTGTTCAGTGCCTGGATGATGGCGATCCAGTATGTGGATTATCCCTTCGACAACCACAAGATCGACTTCATCACCATGCGCGATGCCTTGAAGCAACGCCGCGGCAAATGCCTCAGCTTCGGCGCTTTGGTGACCCTCTTCTCCGCCATTCCGGTGGTGAACCTCTTTGTGATGCCAGTCGCCATCTGTGGCGCCACCGCCATGTGGGTCGATCACTACCGGCAAGAGCAGTTGGGGCGCTAACCCTTGAACATTGATTAGAAAAAGGCACCCGAAACGGTGCCTTTTTCGCATTTATCATGAATTAAATTAATGCATGCATACGATAGCTTGTCCCATATGACACGAGTTGGTAGGATTCTGGCCTTTCTCGTTCCCTGGGATATCTCATGTTACATGCACTCTTCTTGGTGGGCCTGGTGGCCGAAGGGATGACCGGCGCGCTGGCCGCGGGTCGGCGACGGATGGATCTGTTTGGTGTGGTGATCATCGCCTCGGCGACGGCCATCGGTGGTGGCACCATTCGCGATGTGCTGCTGGGCCACTATCCGCTGCTCTGGATTGAACATCCGGAATACGTGCTGCTGGTTGCCGCAGCCGCGATGGCGGGTGTGGTCTCCGCCCCCCTGATGCGCTACCTCGGCAAGCTGTTCATGGCCCTCGATGCCCTGGGACTGGTGGTCTTCTCCATCTTCGGTGCGGCCCGAGCGCTGGATATGGGCCACGGCGCCGGTATTGCCTGCATCATGGCGGTAGTGACCGGGGTCTTTGGCGGGGTGCTGCGGGATCTGCTCTGCCAGCGGATTCCACTGGTATTTCGTCGCGAGCTCTATGCAGCCATTTCGCTGATCACCGCAGCCCTCTACTGTCTGGCGCTGGATCAGGGCTTGCCGACCAACTGGGCCGCGTTCGGTTCCATCGGAATCGGCTTTGTGCTGCGGCTGCTGGCGGTTCGCTTCAAGTGGGGTCTACCCACCTTCAACTACCAGTACGCGACCCACTGAGTACGCCAGCTTCTGGCGAGGCGGGTTGGATTGCGAGCAACAAAAAAGCGCCCGAGCGGCGCTTTTTTCATGGACGGTCTGAGACTCAGTTAATCCCTTCCGAGCTAAAGAAGGTCGCCTTGTCGGCGATAAAGCGGATCTTGATATTCTTCCCTTCTCCGCCCCAGAGGCAGCTGGTGGTGCCCAAGGCGTCATCACAACGCTCCGCCTTGCCCAGAATGGTGCTGGCCTCGGCGTAACTCATCCCCATCTTCAACTGGTCGTAATTTTCACGGTTGAGCTTGCTGCAACCGGTCAACAACAGGGCGATCAGGCCGCCAATCACTATCTTTTTCATCGCAATCTCCTCTCTGGTGGGAAGAGCTTGGCAGTTTGCCAACCCCTTTACCAGCTGCGCACCGGGCCGGTATCGAGGTGAACGAAGTTATCACGGGGATAGTAACCAACCCCACCCACCTTGAGCTGGAGCGCCGCCTTGCGCAGATGGGCCAGCTGTACGCCGGGGATCCGCACATCCACCGCCTGCCCCAGGGTGTGGTAGCTGTGCTTGGCCACGCCGCGGCTCTTGTGGCGCTTCTGACGATTGGTTGCCGGGGCGCGATAGCCGGAGATCAGCTGGATTTCACTGCGCCGACCCAGCTTGTGCTGCAACAGAAACAGCTGATCAAACAACTTCTTGTCGATGTTGAACACTTCGTTGCGCCGGTAATCGCGGAAGATGTGGTTGAGCTCGGCCAACCCGTCGCTCAGATAGTGGCCGTTCTCCCAATAGCTGGCGCGCACCCGCTCGCCGGTATTGAGATTGAAGAAACTGAGTTCACGCCCGGTGGTACTGCGGCTGGCCAGTGCAGGGAAGGAGATCAGCGAGCTGCCCAACAGGCAACCGGCTCCCAGCAACAGGCGACGTCGACTTATCTCTTGTTCCAGCATAAGGGGTTCGTCCATCGCAGATTCAAGCGAAAATAGTTGAATAAGATCACTGATTGAATGTGATACAGGCGCTTGAAACTACCCTCCGGCGGGGCGCCCTGTCAAACCTCAATCGCCCATAGAAAAGCCCGGCACAGGCCGGGCTTTTCACTCTGTGGCAGGGATCACAGCAGGCGGCTCTGGAAGCTGACCCGATCAAATCCGTAGATGTCGTTACGCAGTTGCTGGCGACCATTTTCGTCGATCCAGCTGCTCCAGTAGACGGTAAAGACCGGGATCGGCGTGGTGAGCGGCAACCATTTGGTCTGGCTCTCCTTGAGGATATTGGCCACCTTGTCCGGCTGATAGCGGGAGTCCGCCAGCAACAGTTCGGCCAGATCGTCCGCATGTTCCACCCGGATGCAGCCCGAGCTGAAGGCGCGCGCCCCCTGCTCGAACAGCGCCTTGCGCGGGGTGGAGTGCAGATAGATGGCGTCATTGTTGGGCAGGTAGAACTTGTAGCGCCCCAGGGCATTGTGATCCCCCGGCTTTTGCCGCAGGCGATAGGGGAAACCGGCGGCCAGCGCCTGATGCCACCCCTCTTCGGTGAACTGGACCGGATTGCCCTCGCTGTCGATCACCTCGAACTGCTCGCGACTCAGGTACGCGGGATCCCGACCCAGCTTGGGCAGGATGTCCTTGCTCAGGATGGAGCGCGGCACATGCCAGGAGGGGTTGAGCACGATGGAGCGAATTTCGCTGGCCAGAATGGGGGTGGCCCGCTGCTCCTTGCCGACGATGACCCGGCTGGTAAACACCTCGTTGCCGGACTCCACCACGCTCAGGCGGTAGTCAGGAATATTGACCAGCACGTAGCGGCCACCGGCGAGCTGATCCACCAGATCGCGACGCCACAGGTTGCGCAGCAGCAGGCTGGCGCGCACTTGCGGGCCGGTATTGAGCCAGGAGCGGGTCTGACGGCCGATGATGCCGTCTGCGGTGAGACCATGACGACGCTGGAACTGCTTGATGGCCTGCTCGGTATCACCATCGTAAATCTGATCACCATGGCTCGGGGCGCTGTCGCCCAGCTCGTTGAGCATGGCGCGGATTTGGCCGAGCTCGGCGGAGCTCTCTCCGGCACGCAGGGTCGGCATATCGAGGGTCGGCCACTTGCTGGCCATCGGCATCGCCAGCAGCTTGTGCACTTTGGCTCGCACCGCCTCGTATTCAGCCACCTGGGGGCGCAGGGATTTCACCTGGGTGAGCAGGTCATCATCGCTGGGCTGGGACACCACAGGGCGGTTCAAATCGAGCTTGAGAGTCTTCATCTGCTCGCGCGAGACCAGATCCATCCCCCGCCAGGCATGCTGGAAACGACTCAGCTTGATAAAAATGTCGTCATAGATGGCACCACGCTTGTCTGCAGGGGTGGCCTGCAGGCGCTTCCACAGCGTGAAAAAATCGGGATGCAGCTGGGCAAGCACAGCCTCTTGCAACTGCTGCTCCAGCTCGACACGGGCCTGTTCGGCCTGACTGCCCTGATACCAGTCGTGCCCGGTTTCACTGGCCGCCACTACGACTTGTGCTTCGGTCGCATGTACCGCGCCAGCGGGCAAACATCCCAGCCACACCAGATTGGCAAGGGCCAGCCAATACTTCATCCCCATGGGTACCTCAAAACGGTTTGTTCACTCTGTCAGGCCTGACAAGCAGACCCGATGCTCAGGCCGCTCATGATGCGTGAACGGCCAATACTTTGCTAGCGCCCGGGGGCATAACGCTGCCAGATAATGTCATACGCATCTGTCTCCTTGAACCGCGCCAACGCCTGATTAAATTGTTGCAAGAACTGCGGCGAAAAGCTGCGCTTGCCCAACATAAAGAAGCTCGGCGATTCAGATACCACCATGGGGTGACTGGTGAACAGACCGCTCATCCCCTCCTTGTTAAGGGCGCTGGGGGTAGCCAACATGTCACCGAGGAAACCGTCGATCCGCCCGCGGGCCAGCTTCTCAAAATTTTGCTGGTCGCTCACCGCACTCACCTGTTTGGCATAGCGAGCGAGCAGCGACATCACTTCATCGCCATAGAAGTACTCTTTGGTGACGCCGAGGGAGTAACCATTGGCCAGCCAGCTCGCCAGATCCTGCTCGGGATAGTGGCTGCCCTTGCGGATCCACAGCAAAGTGCGCCCCGGGTTGTAGGAGTCGGAAAACCAGGCATAACGAGCGCGCTCATCATTGATATTCGCCTCCATCGCCATGTCTATCTCGCCATGCTCCATTTCGTGCAGTACCCGCTTCCAGGGCAGCTCCACATAGTTGACCTTGCAGTGCATGGAAGTGAGCACAGCCGTCAGCACCTCGGCGGCATAACCGCGCACCTCTTGCGGTGAGTCGGCTTCGTAATAATGGTAGGGGGGCCAGTTATCGTAACCGACCTGAATGGGCTCGGGACACAGGGCCTTGGCCAATGCCATTGGCGCCCATAATCCAAGCAGCAGACAGCAAGAGAGCCACTTCATATGTCATCCTTGACGAATAGGTGAGTCATCATAAATCGCCCCCTGCAAAATGGCGATAGAGGCCAGATGACTATCGCATCCGCTAGAAAATGACGCAGCAAAGCGCTTCTATTTACCAATTGCCCTGCCGGAGCGCCACTGGCAACCTGCGCCCCGCCAGGCCTGTTTAACCGGGAAACAGCAACGTTTGGAACAGGGGTAAAAAGGGGTTAATATGTGACCAAATATTTTTTTGTGATCCACTATGCTTTTTTTGCAATTGGATTAGCATATGCGCGACATCGGCCTACCCATTCTGTCAGGCATAGAGAGTGATATGACGTACAAAAAGTTCGGTTTTTTGACTGCCATTCTGGCATTAAGCGGTTTTTATCTTTACACCCTCTATCTGGCTGCTCACCCCAACGTGAGCCTGGCCTACAAACTCTATTATCTGGAAGGCAAGACCCGCTTCTGGGAACACAACTCCAGCATGACCTATCAGCCGGGTAACGAGCTCAATCTGACCAAGCCAAGCCGCTTCCTCTCCAGCGAAGGCTGGGCCAAGAAGCCGAGCGACGAAGGTACCCTGCTCAGCGGTCAGGGCGGTCTCTACTTTGTGCTACCCAAGCAAGCAGCCAATCCGGATCAGCTGACCGTACAGGCCCGCATCAACAGCCCGGAAGCCGGTGCTCTGTTGAAAGTGGCGCTGGGTCACGACTTCACCACTACGGTGAAACTGGCCAAAGCGGGCATCAACGAAATCCGCCTCAGTCTGCCCGGTGACTCGCTCACGGCAGATCCCAAGCGCCCCAATTTTCTGGCGCTCTCGGCACCTACTCCTATCAATGTGCAGTCGGTACGTTTGACCGTAGCCCAGTGATCCTTGCCCCGAATACCATTTTATAAAAACAACTATCCCAAATAAGGACGTTCTTATGTCGCATCCAGATTTTCGACTCTCTCTGGTCGTTCCCGTTTACAACGAGGAAGAGAGCATCGATGCCTTCATCAACGCGATAGACAACGAACTGGCCCCGCTGAAAGACCAGCTTGAAATTGTATTCGTCAACGATGGCAGCCGTGACCGCACCCGTGAAGTGGTCGAGCAGGCCATCGCCCGTGACCCGCGCGTGACCCTGGTCAACCTGGCACGCAACTTCGGTAAAGAAGCGGCCCTGACCGCAGGTCTGCATCAGGCCAAAGGGGATGCCATCGTGCCAATGGACGTGGATCTGCAAGACCCGCCCGCCCTGATCCTGGAGTTCGTCAAACTGTGGCAGACCGGTGACTATGACACCGTCTACGGCATCCGCGTCGATCGCAGTGCCGATACCCCGATGAAGCGCCTGACTGCAGGTGGCTTCTACCGCTTCTTCAATGCGCTCTCCACCAGCACCAAGCTGCCGGAAAACGCCGGTGACTTCCGCCTGATCGACCGTCGCGTGGTCGAGGCGATCAAGCTGCTGCCGGAGCGCAACCGCTTCATGAAGGGTCTGTTTGCCTGGGCCGGTTTCCGTGCCGTTGGCGTCCCCTACGAGCGCCCTGCCCGTCACGCCGGTGAAACCAAGTTCAACTACTGGAAACTGTGGAACTTCGCCCTCGACGGTCTGCTCAGCTTCTCCAGCTGGCCGCTGCGGGTCTGGAGCTATGTGGGGGTCAGCGTCTCGCTGGTTGCCTTCCTCTATATCCTGAAAATCATCACCCAGGTGATCTTCTTCGGCATCGACGTGCCCGGTTACGCCTCCCTGATGTCCGTAGTGCTGTTCCTCGGTGGTATCCAGCTGTTGTCGCTCGGCATCATCGGCGAATACATCGGCCGCATGTTCGTGGAAGTGAAACAGCGCCCGGTCTACCTCATTGAAGGGGTCTATGGCCAGTATGCCAAGCAGGATGCGGGCAAACCGCAGAGCGCTGACAGCAACCCGCAAGAGCAGCAGGAGCAAGCGTCCTGATGATCTCCCGCGAGGAATTCTGGCGGCTGGTACGTTTCGGTTTTGTCGGCGGGGGAGCTACCCTCGTCGATCTGGGCACCTCCATCGCACTGTTTCATACCTGGCCCACCATCTCGGAGCACCTGGTTACCACGCTGGCTTTTGCCATCGCGTTCTGGTTCTCCTTCTTTGGTCACCGCTACATCACCTTCCAGAAGCAGGGAGCCGCCAGCAAGTTTCTGCTGGTCGCCCTCTTCTCGCTGGCGGTGCGTAACCTGATCCTGAGCGGTCTGCTGTTTGCGGGGCTCTCCGGTCTGCTGCCGGTGGTCATCGCCACCCTGACCGTTACCGTCCTCACTTACGTTCTCTCTCGCGTCTGGGTTTTTGCCTGATGAATGATATGACCAATACTGCCCCGCTAACCGAGGCTGCACTCCCCTATCGCCCGTCACTGCGCATCAGCGGCCGTGACTGGCTGATGATCATTGCCGCTTTCATTCTGAGCCGGGTGGCGCTGTATGGCATGGGCTACTTCGGTGTCCAGCTCTATGGCTCCCCCGACATCGGCCCGCTGCAGGCCTATTGCCAGTTCGACTGCGTCTGGTTCCAGCGCATCATCGAGAACGGCTACGACCTCTACCCGCGCTGGCTGAGCAAGGGCAATGCGGCCAACTGGGCCTTTATGCCGCTCTACCCGATGGTCTCCGGTGCCATCTCCAACCTGTTCAATGTGGAGAGCCTGATCGGCCTCATCATTGTTACCAACCTCTCCTTCTTCGCCAGCTTGCCGCTGATGCTGCTGGTGTTGCGTCAGCTCAAGCTGGGGGACGATACCGCCCGCTTCGGCGTCTGGCTGCTCGCCTTCTCCCCCTTCTCCGCCTACTTCGTCTCCGGTTATACCGAGTCGACCTTTATGGCGCTGATGCTGGGGATGTTCCTGTTCGCCTATCGGGAGCAGTGGCTGATGGTGGCCGTGCTGGGGGTCTGTATCTCCGCCACCCGCAACCTGGGGGTGATGATGGTCTTCCCGGTGCTGATCCTGGCGCTGCAGGCCTACGGCTGGCGGGAATTTTTCCGCTTTACCGAGCGCGCCTTCAAGGTGGTGTTCACCCTCTGGATGATCCCGTTTGGCCTGTTTGCCTACATGGTCTACCTCTATCACCTGACCGGCGATGCCTTCGCCTTCAAACACATTCAGGTGGCATGGGGTCGGTACATGGACAGCCCGCTGGACTGGTGGCTGAGCGGTTTCGAGCTGGGCGGCCGCAAGGCTTACCTCTCCATCATGGTGATCTTCGGCTGGTGCCTGAACGGTTACCTGTTCAGCCAGAAGCGCTGGGCGGAAGCGACCCTGATGTTCATCTGCTGCACCATCCCGCTGATGACCGGCCTCAACGCCATGCCACGCTATATGTTCGGGCTCTACCCGACCCTGCTGGCCATCATTCTGCTGACCCATCGCTGGCCCGCCATCCGCCCTGCTGTGCTCTGCATCAGCGGCATGGTGGCCTCCTTCATCGCGGTGGCCTTCGTCAACTTCAAGTTCTTCACCGTCTGATGTGACGACGATGCCTGATACACCAAATGCCGGTCACCTGACCGGCATTTTTTTATGGCCGCTATTTTTATCGACAGAGCCTCCCATCTCCTCTCCGTCACACTTTCCTCGGCTTGAAAACGTAACCATTTGAACTGAAGTCACAAATCGGCATTTTGCCGATCCAAGGCGCGCTTTGCTGCTCCTAGAATGGGCCCTTGTCCGAACTGCCCTGCTCAAGGAATGGCTTATGCGTCGTGCTCATTACTTATCCCCTCTCTGGCTCGCCCTGCTGGCCGTCCCTCTGTTCACCCAACAGGCGATGGCCGCCCCCGAGGTTCGCCTCTATGTGGATGGTCAACCGGTAGCGGCCCCGATCGCGCTGGACAAGGGCACGGTGGAGCTGACCCATCCCCTTGCCAAGGGGAGCCACCAGATCCGCATCAGCGACGCAGGCAACAGTTGCGGCACCAGCTTTGGCCCGAGCGAGAGCAAGCCACTCCCCTTCGGCACCGCCCAGCCCATGGACAAATGCAGCAAGGATCAAAGCTTTACCCTGCGGGTGATGCTGGCCGGGGAGTATCAGTTCAGCTTCAACCCGGATACCCCCAGCCTCAAGGTGCTGCGGGCGACCAAGAAGAGCGAATTCAAACGCCAGCCACCACAAGAGCCCTGCATCAGCTGGGATGGCGGCCCGGTCACGGTGTCGCTCAAAGGGGTCTGGCCCGACGGCACCCGACTGCGGGATGCCTACTCGAAACAGGAGGCGGTGGTCAAACAGGGCAAGCTGACCCTGACCCCGAGCAAAGAGAGTGGCGGCCTGCTGCTGCTCGAGCCGGTCAAAGCAGCCAAGCCAGCACCATTTAGCTGGGATCAGGCGAGCGTCTATTTCCTGCTGACCGACCGCTTCAACAACGGCGACCCCGCCAACGACCACAGCTTCGGCCGCCAGAAGGATGGTCAGGATGAGGTAGCCACCTGGCACGGCGGTGACTTCAAGGGGCTGACCGAGAAGCTCGACTACATCAAGAGCCTCGGCATGAACGCCATCTGGATCACCCCCATGGTGGAGCAGGTTCACGGCTTCATTGGCGGTGGCGAGCAGGGCAACTTCCCTTTCTACGCCTACCACGGATATTGGGCGCTCGACTTCACCAAGATTGACCCCAACTACGGAGATGAAGAGAGCCTGAAAACCCTGGTGGACGAGGCCCACAAGCGCGGCATGCGGATCATCCTCGACGTGGTGATGAACCACGCTGGTTACGCCACCCTCGCCGATCTGCAAGATCTGGGGCTCACCGAGCTAACTCAGAACAGCAGCAAACTGCCGACCGTCTGGAACCAGTGGCGCCCGAGCGGTGGCCTCAATTGGCATGGTTACAACCAGTTCATCGACTATCAATCACCCGCGTGGAACAAGTGGTGGAGTGGTGACTGGGTGCGCGCCGGTCTGCCCGGCTACCCGCAGCCCGGCACCGACGATGTGACCGGTTCGGTGGCGGGGCTGCCGGACTTTCTGACCGAATCGGCCAAACCGGTAGGGCTGCCGCCATTGCTGGCGGCGAAAAAAGATACCAAGGCCAAGGCGCTGCCCAACGCCACCGTAAGTGACTACCTGATCGACTGGCACACCGACTGGGTGCGCCGCTTTGGCATCGACGGCTTCCGCGCCGACACCGTCAAGCATCTGGAGCCCGAGGTGTGGGCCAAGCTCAAGCAGGCGGGCACCGCTGCACTCAAGGAGTGGAAAGCCGCCAACCCGGACAAGGCCCTCGACGCTCTGCCCTTCTACATGGTGGGTGAGGTGTGGGATCACGGGGTCGCCAAGGATTTCTGGTATCAGAACGGTTTCGATTCCCTGATCAACTTCGACTATCAGCGCGAGTTCGCACTGTCACAGGCCCAGTGCATGGCCAGCGCCGAGCCCACCTATGCCAGCTACGCCAGCCGCATCAATCAGGATCCCGAGTTCAACGTGTTGAGCTACATCAGCTCCCACGACACCAAGCTGTTCTTTGGCGACTATCAGGATGTGCCGCTACAGCGCCGGGTCGCCAACAGCTTTATGCTGCTGCCGGGCGGCATCCAGCTCTACTACGGCGACGAGTCCGGCCGCGGGCTGGCCAAGGATGGCGGGGTGTTCGATCAGGCGCTGCGCTCGGATATGAACTGGCAGGATCTGGCTAGCGGAGACAAGGCTGAGCTGGTCAAGCACTGGCAGCAACTGGGCCAGTTCCGCGCCGCCCATCCGGCCATTGCGGCAGGCAGCCACCAGAAACTCTCGGATGCCCCCTACGCCTTCGTGCGGGAGAAGGGGGATGACAAGGTGGTGGTGGTCTTTGCCGGTCGGCAGAAGTAACTCTTGGGCCATATATACCAGCAACAGAGAGGGGAGCCACTGGCTCCCCTCTCTCGTTTATCTATCTGCCAAGGCTCACTGTGACTGGCGCGCCGCCACCGGCCACTGCAACCGCGCCTTGAGCAGGGTCTCCTGCCACAGAGGCCAGGCCAGCAGCGCCTGCTGATAAGATCCGGCCTGACCGGGCAACAGGATGCCGTAGCTGGCCAGTCGATAGGCCATCACCGCATAGAAGGTATCGACAATGCCCGCCTCGCCAAAGTAGAAGGGGCCCCGCGCCTGCGACCAGATCTCCTGCAAACGGGCCAGCTCACCGACCGCCTCCACCGGGGGATCGATACGGGTTGGCGCCCCAAGAAAGAAGGGGAGCAGAGAACGGATCTGCCGAAATCCGGCGTGCAACTCGGCGCAGAGGCTGCGAGCCAGTGCCCGCTCGGCCAGCGAAACGGGATAGAGCTGGCGCTCGGGACAGAGCTCGTGAACATATTCGGCGATGGCCAGCGAGTCGTGAACCCGCAAGCCATCGTGTTCGAGCCAGGGCACCAGACCGGCCGGGGCCAGCCGCTTGAGCCGCGCCAGCGACTTGGCATCCTCCAGATCGAATACCTGCTCCTGCCACGTCCGTCCGCTCATGGCGAGCACCAGTGCCGCCCGCATCGCCCAGGTGGAGCCGGTGCCCACCGCCAATACCAAGGAACCCATCTGTTGCCTCCTGCATGAGTTGCCTGCGACCGCCCTGTCTGCCCTTGATGGCAAAACATCCGATGGTCGCTTCACATTTGCGCACCGGCGGGTTTGACCCTCTTGGTGAGCGATGCTAGTTTGATTTTTCAAAACAATCAGTTAGCAACAATGTGAGCCATTAACCGAAATATGGACAGCCAATTTACCATCGTCATCGCAGATGACCACCCCCTGTTTCGGGGCGCCCTTTACCAAGCGGTGCACATGGCCATCAACGACGCTCAATTGCTGGAAGCGGACTCCATCGACAGCCTGACCAGCCTGCTCGGCGAGCACCCCGAAGTTGACCTGTTGTTGCTCGATCTCAAGATGCCGGGGGCCAACGGCTTAGAGGGGCTGGCCCACCTGCGCGGCCAGTATCACGACCTGCCCATCGTGGTGGTCTCCGCCTCGGAAGATGCGGCCATCATCCAGCAGGTGCTGCGGCTCGGGGCGCTCGGCTTCATTCCCAAGTCGGTGCCGATGAAGGAGCTGGTCAATGCCCTCAATACGGTGATCGGGGGGGATAACTGGGTGCCGGAAGGCATCTCGCTCCATCCTGAATCGGAAGACGGCCCCGATTTCGCCAGCAAGCTGGCCAGCCTCACCCCCCAGCAATACAAGGTGCTGATCATGCTGCGCGATGGCAGCCTCAACAAGCAGATCGCCTGGGAGCTCAACGTCTCCGAGGCCACCATCAAGGCACATATCACCGCCATCTTCAGAAAACTGGGCGTCAAGAACCGCACTCAGGCGGTTATCGCCCTGCAACAGCTCGATATCAAGGAGAGCTGAACCCCGCGCGCAGTGACACGCGCGAGACGACATAGCCAGCCATGCTGGCTATTTGTTGCTCGACAATTAGCACGATCGTACTTTATGCTGCCAGCGCCAACGAGGAGAGAGTGATGAGCAAGGGGCGCCTGACCCGGGAAAACATTTTGCAGACTGCCTTTGAGCAAGCGAGCCAGCAAGGGCTGGAGAGCCTGACCATCGGCTCGCTGGCCAGCGCCTGCGAAATGTCCAAAAGCGGCCTGTTTGCCCACTTTCAATCCCGCGACAATCTGCAGATCGCCGTGCTGGAGTACGCCGCCGAGGTCTTCCGGCTGCGGGTGATCCAGCCGGTACGCCAGCAGGAGCACCAGAGCCAGCACGACAAGCTGATCGCCCTTCTGCGTGCCTGGCAGGCTTGGAACCACTGCTTCGCCGGACGCTGCATGTTCCTCGACGCCTGGACCTCGGTGCAGGATGGCCATGAGCAAAAGAGCCCCGTGCAGCAAGCCGCCCGGCAACTGGTGCGCTTCTGGCTCGACTATCTGGCCCGTCAGGTGGTACAGGGTCAGGCCGCAGGCGAGTGGCGACAGGAGATGGATCCCTGGCGCGCCGTTTATCGCCTCTATGGCCTCTATCTGGCGGATCAGGTGTTCAACAATCTCGAACTGTGTCAGGATCCGGCCCACCACTTCTGGCCCGAAGTGGACGCTCTGCTGAGCAGCTGGCGCTGATGTTTTGGCATCCGTTCAACACTAATTTTTAAAAACCAACAAAAAAGCACGACCGTTCGCACATAAAAACCACAGGATGACCATGAGCAGCAAGATCTACTTCAACACCCGCCGCTTCAGCCCGAGCAAATGGCTGCTGGGGATAGGCACCCGGTTGCACCACAGACTCGCCCCCACCCATGCCAAGCGTACCGCCAGCAAGTTGCTGCTCACCCCCCAGCGCAATCAGCGGGATGGCCACGAACCTGCCGGTCTGGTGAAGCAGGCCGTCCATACCAGCGAAGGGGTATTGATGAGCTATCGGCTCGGTCAGGGGCCGCTGTGGCTGCTGATGCACGGCTGGTCCGGCAGCGCCAGCCAGTTCTATCCGCTGATGAGCCATATCGCCGCGCAGGGTTTCACCGCCATTGCCTACGATCATCCGGCCCACGGCCAGAGCGCAGGCAACACAGGCCACCTGCCCCGTTTCGTACGCGCCTTCGACGAGCTGGCGACCAAGCTGGCCAGCGAAGCAGGTCCGCTGCACGGGGTCATCGCCCACAGCATGGGGGGCGCCGTCACCCTCTCCAGCCGTCAGCCGGGTATCGATACCCTGCCGCTGCTGTTGATTTCGCCGGTGCTCGACTATGTGCCCCAGCTCTACGGCATGGTGGCGCGCTCCGGCTACTCCATCCGGTTGTTCGATGCGGTGGTCAAGGAGATTGAGCAGGAGTACCAGCACCCCTTGAGCACGGTTGATCCGCTGGGCCGACTCGCCAGTCGCAGCGGCGCGGCGATGATAGTACACGACGAGGAGGACAGATTTGCCCCGCACGGCGATTCCTTGCGGGCCAGTCAGGATGGTCATACCCGGCTGGTGAGCACCCGGGGTCTGGGCCACGGTCGCATCCTCGCAAGCGCCCCGGTATTCGCCGCCTTCGATCAGCTGGCGCGGCCGGAAAATCCTCACCGCGCCCTTTGACATGGGGCCATGAAAAAAACGGGCAAGCGCCCGTTTTTATATTTGATACAGCGCCTTATAGTTAATTTGTCAGTGGGAACATTCTTGTCAGCACACGATAAGGCGCCAGCATATGGCCAGACCCAATACAGCGTTGTTGCTCACCGGTGGCGGTGCTCGCGCCGCCTATCAGGTCGGCGCCCTCAAGGCGATTGCGGAGCTCTACCCGCGCAATCTCGGCATCCCTTTTCCCATCCTGTGTGGCACCTCGGCGGGGGCTATCAATGTCACCGCACTGGCCTGCTACGCCTCCTGTTTCCATCTGGGAGTACGCAAGCTGGAGTGGGTCTGGCGCCGCTTCGAGACTCACCACATCTTCGATTTTCACCCGGGGCGCCTGCTGTGGCGGCTGATGTACGAGGGGTCGGCGGGGCTGATCAATCCCCACACCAACCACGCCTTTCACCTCTTTGACAACGCGCCGCTGCACCGCCTGCTGGATCAGCTCATCGACTATCACCGCATTGATGACAACATCCTCTACGGCAGTCTGGAGGCGCTGGCCATCACGGCGTCGGATTACGACGACGGTCTCTCCACCACCTTCTTTCAGGGGCGGGCTGACCACCATCCGTGGGAGCGGGCCAGACGTCGCGGGGTGCGCACCGTGCTTACATCGGAGCACCTGCTCGCCTCCTCGGCGTTGCCCTTTGTCTTTCCGGCCACCCGGATCGGCGAGAAGTTCTACGGCGACGGTTCCATCCACCAGCTGAGCCCGCTCAGCCCCGCCATCCATCTGGGGGCGGAGCGGATCCTGCTGATCACCCTGGATCCGCCAGCGCACTCGGCACCGACCCATCATCACGGCCATCTCACCAGCTCCAATATTGCCAGCCATCTGCTCGATACGGTCTTTACCGACACCCTCAACTCCGATCTGGAGCGGCTGTGGCGCATCAACCAGACTCTGGATCTGATCCCGGAGCGGGAGCGCAATCGCCTCAAGCTGAAACGGGTGGAGACCTGCGTGCTGAAACCGAGTCAGGATCTCGACACCATCGCACTGGCCTACCTGCGCAAACTGCCGCTAAAGTTGCGCCGGCTATTGCGGGTGTTGGGCGTGAAGGGGGATGAGACCAGCAGTCTGGCGAGCTTTCTGATGTTCTATCCAGGTTATTGCCAGCATCTGATCAAGCTGGGCTATCAGGACACTCTGAGGGAGCGGGAGCGCGTCGTCGCCTTCCTCGATATCGAAGGGCTACCAAAAGAGCGGGAATAAAGGGGGCGGCCGATGAGTGCAAGGGGACTCAGCGCCCCTCCAGCAAACGCTGCTCCGCCTGCTCCATCGCCACCACGGTACCAAACAGGATCAGCCGATCGCCAGCCGCCAGCACCAGCTCGGGTCTGGGCTCCAGACTCTGATCGCCGCGCTGCACCTCCTTGATCCGCACCTCATCAAGCGGCAGCTCGCGCACTTCACGGCCTACCGCCCACGCCTGATCGTGCAGCAACAGCGGATGGAGGCGTTCAAGCAGCTGATCTGCCTCCAGATTGCTGGCACTCTGATCCCCCCAGTAGAAGCCGTGCAGGAAGCGATACTGGCTGCTGCGCTCCAGCTCCATCCGACGGATCACCCGGCCAATTGGGATATCGCAGTTGAGCAGCAGGTGGGAGACCAGCATCAGGGCACCCTCTTGGGATTCGGGAATCACCTCGAAAGCCCCCGCCTGCTTGTACTGCTCCAGAAAGCTGTCATCCCGGGTGCGCACCAGCACCTTGAGATCCCCCGCCAGTTCGCGGATCAGTGCCAGCATCGCCTCAACCCGCTTGCGGTCATCGAAGGTGATGATCACCAGCCGTGCCCGCAACAGACCGGCGGCCAGCAGAATATCGCGGCGACTGGCATCGCCGAAGGCCACCTGCTCCCCTGCCAGCTTGGCCTCGCTCACCCGCTCGGGGTCGAGGTCTAGGGCCAGGAAGGGGATCTCCTCGATCTTGAGAAAGCGGGCACAGGTCTGCCCCGCCCGGCCAAACCCGGCAATGATGACGTGCTGGTTTTTGCTCAGGCCCGACTGGGCGACTTCGGAGCGGGTCAGCAGCGCCGGATCGGTCAGACTGCGAGCCAGCGAATGGGCCTGGGTCACCAGCCAGGGGGTCATGGCGATGGAGATGATGCCGATGCCGATCAGCAGGGAGACCAGTTGCTGATCCAGCAGGCCGTGGTGCAGTGCCAGTGCCAGCAACACGAAGCCGAACTCCCCCACCTGACTGAGCATGATGCCGGCGGCCATGCTGTCGCGCTTTCGCTCCCCCATCAGCCGCCCGGCCAGCAGCACCAGCAGGGATTTGCACAGCACCAGCAGCACCACGCAGATCAGTACCTGCCACCATGCCCGCGCCACCAGCTCCCACTCCATGGCCATGCCGATGGTGATAAAGAAGAGCCCCATCAGCACGTCGCGAAAGGGCTTGATGTCTACCTCAAGCTGATGACGGTAGTGGGACTCCCCCAGCATCATCCCCGCCAGAAACGCCCCCAGCGCCATCGACAACCCCAGCGAATGGGTCATGTAGGCAGCCAGCAGCGCCACCAGCAGGGCACTCAGCACGAACAACTCGTCGGAGCGGGCTCGCGCCACCTCGTGAAACAGCAGCGGCAGCAACCACTTGCCCACCGCCAGCAGAGTGAAGAGAGCAAACAGCCCCTTGAGGGTGGCCCAGGCGATCTCGGCGGCCAGGGCGCTCCCCTGCACTTCCGGCTGGGCGAGGATCGGGATCATCACCAGCAGGGGCACCACCGCCAGATCCTGAAACAGCAGCACGCTCACCCCCAGCTGGGCGCGGCGGGTATGGAGCTGCTTCTGCTCGCCGAGCTGCTTGATCACCACAGCCGTCGAGGAGAGCGCCAGCGTCCCCGCCACCACCAGCGACTGGGCCAGACCCAGCCCCCACCACCAGCCGATGGCGAAGAAAAGCAGTGACGTGAGCAGCACCTGCAACATCCCGACCCCCAACACCAATCGCCGCATCGCCAGTAGTTTCGGCAGGGAGAACTCCAACCCCAGCGAGAACATCAGAAAGACGATCCCCAGCTCGGCAATGGTCTGCATGATCGACTGGCCGGTGATCACCGCCAGCCCGTGGGGGCCGAGCAAGACGCCGGCAATCAGGTAGGCAAGGATCACCGGCAAGCCGAGGCGCCGGAAAGTTGCCACCAGCAGGACGGCGGCGAACAGCAGGATCAACAGGTCGGTGTACAAATTTTCCTCTCCTTTTATCGACTTAAGCTTAGTCAGCCGATCTGGTGGGCAGGAAAGATATATTGGGCATGCCAATTGCAGGGAGGAGACAGTAGTCAGGTGTTACAGGTGGAAGACCATGGAAAATACGTCGTCACTTAATGGCTTTAGCCATGGCATCGAGCAGTGGGTTCGCCAGATGGAGCGGCTCACGCCGTTGCCCAGCGTTGAACGCAACCAGTTGCTCGAGCAGTTGTTGGGGCAGAGCGATCTCGGCGGTCTGCTGACAACTTTTGCCGATCGTGCGGCAAGAATTGTCAGGATCCACGGTCTCTACCTCGATTGTGGCCAGCCCCATGTGCTGATCCAGCACCCGCCGCTGGCCACCCTCAACCTGCACAACTATCCGTTCGAGCTGCGCGGTCAGCATGGCCAGCTGCTCGGCCAGCTCCACTACGAGCTGGAACATCCGCTGAGCGGCAGTCAGCAACGGGTACTGATGCAATACCATCAGCTGCTCTGCCTGCTGCTCCCCCTCTATCTGCGGCTGGAAAAACTGGATCAGCTGGTCCGGCTCGATCACCTGACCGGCCTTGGCAACCGCTCCTACTTTGACGAGGCCATCGGTCGCGCCATCGAGCAGCACAGCCGCGAGCCCCACGGTCTGGTGCTGGTGCTGCTGGATCTCGATCGCTTCAAGCAGATCAATGACACCTGGGGTCATCCGGTGGGGGATCTGGTGCTGAGCCGCTTCGCCCAGCTGCTCAAGGGGTGCATCCGCAGTACGGATCAAGCCTTCCGGCTCGGGGGAGATGAATTTGCCCTGCTGCTGCAACCGGCCGAACCCGAGGCGTGGCGCCCGGTCTGGCTGCGACTGCAGCATATGTTGATGACCAACAAGGAGCTCAGCACCTTCTCGGTCGGATGCAGCCTTGGCGCCGCCAGCTGGCAATCCGGGGTCGATGTGCCGAGCCTCTACGAGGCGGCCGACAGTCACCTCTACGCCCGCAAAAAAGCCGGCAAGGCCAGCCCTAACGAATAATCGCGAACTCTTCTTTGCTCCGGCACATGCGCGCCATGTGACCGGAGCTTCTTTTTTGGGGCTAATCCTCCCTCACACCGAGATCACCTCATGCAAGATCCTGCTCGGGCAGGATGGGGGCGGCACCGTTTCCCTGCCAGTGGCAAACCAGCCCGGCACTCTGTGCCATAAAACCGTCGCAGACAAAGAGCCCCACCACCGCCGCCACCTGCTCGCCATAGTAGAGGATGGGAATGCGTCCCCGTTGCCACGAGGGAACACCATACTCTTGCAGCAGCTTCTTCATCCGCCGACTACCGCTTCGCCCCACCGGTTTGAGGGGGATCCCAGGCGCTACCTGAAAACGCACCGAGAGCGGCTCGTCCGCTCGGGGGGAACGCAGCAGATCCTCGCCGTGCTCCGCCATGCGCACCACCAGCTCGCCCAAACCATCCGGCAGGGTCAGCGGCTCGCCCACAATCATCGGCAACACCTGATGACAAGGTTGCAAGTCAGGGCTCACCAGATAGAGCCGATCCTGAAAACGGCGGCAGCTCTGGCGCCCCCAGTTGAGCTGGGGGTTGGCATCGCCGCGCGCCAACGCGACCTCCTGCCACAACCGGGCAAGCTGCTCGCGGGATGGCATCTCCCCCCCCTGACGGCGGATCCAGTAGCGCAGCAGGTTGTTGCGCCGGGTGGGAGAGAGGGCGTGCAGCGGGCCGATATGGAGCGCCTCCCCCTCGCCCGCCAGCTGCCAGTCACTCTCGGCCAACTCATCCAGCAGCGCCTCCTGCTCGGCGCACAGGGCCATGCTGCGCGCCGCGGTCTGGGCCATGGCGGGCCAGCGCGCCTTGAGCTGGGGGATAAGCGTCTGGCGCAAAAAGTTGCGGTCATAGCTCACGTCCTGATTGCTCTCATCTTCCACCCAGCCAAAGGGGAGGCTCGCCGCCGCCTCGGCCAGCTCGGCGCGACTCATATCGAGCAGCGGGCGCAGCAACAGGCCACCGGCAAAGGGCTGGCTTGGCAAGATCCCCGCCAGACCGCGCAGACCGGCGCCGCGCTTGAGGGCCAGCAGCAGGGTCTCCAGCTGATCGTCCTGATGGTGAGCGGTGAGCAGCCACTCCCCCTCCCGCATCCGGGCGGTCAGCCACTGGTAACGGGCGGTGCGCGCCTGCGCCTCCAGACTCTCGCCATTGCCACGGGCCAGAGTCACCCGCTCGACCAGCAGCTCCACCGCCAATTGCTGACACACGGCTTCACAATGAGCGACCCACTCATCGGCATGGGGACTGAGGCCGTGGTGCACGTGCAGGGCGCGAACTGGCAGGCCATGCTCGCGGGCATACTGCGCCGCCAGCACCAGCAGCAGGGTGGAGTCGAGGCCGCCACTGAAGGCCACCAGCAGACCGGTGGAACCTTCCGGCGCTGGCATAGTCAGACAAAAGCGAGAATAAAGATGAGAAATCATAGGCTTCCCCAAAACGGACCGGCCGATCTTAGCAGAGTCGGGCTTATCAAGCTGCAACCCTGCTGCTAGAGTGAGGCTCGCCCGCCCTCTCCACCAGGCTGGCCGCAAGGCGGTCGCACAACCGGTTGGAGCAAGGAAGATGGGCAGGGAAGCAAACAATCGGAATTGGAATCAAACAAGATGAACAATAAGAAAAGCTTACTGGCCGGCCTGATTGGACTGGCACTGCTGGCTGGCTGCAGTCAGGCACCGCAAGACTCCCCCAAACACTCCGGGCTGGCGCTGGCCAATATGGACACCCTGGTCAAACCCGGCGATGACTTCTTCCGCTACGTCAATGGCAAGTGGCTCGCCACCGCCAAGATCCCCGACGATCGCCCCGCCGATGGCGCTTTCTACATGCTGCGGGACAAATCCCTCGCCGATGTGCGGGTGCTGGTCGAGGGGCTGGCCAAGCAGGAGGCCGCCACCGGCACGCCGACCCAGCAGATCCGCGATCTCTACGCCAGCTATCTGGATCAGGCAGGCCGTGACGCCAAGGGGCTCACCCCGCTGGCACCGGCGCTGGCCGATATCGACCGGATCGGTGATCAGGCTGCGCTGGCCCGCGCCTTTGCCCAGTCGGGCCGCATGGGCGGCGGCGCGCCGTTCGGCATCTGGATCGACGCCGATGCCAAGTCCCCCGACCGCTATGCGGTCTACCTCTATCAAGGTGGACTGGGGCTGCCGGATCGGGACTACTACCTCAAGCAGGATCCCGACAGTCAGGCCCTGCGCCAGAAGTACCAACAGCATATCGCCGCCATGCTGAGCCGCCTCGGTGAGTCTGACCCGAGCGGCAAAGCCAAACGGATTCTAGCCCTCGAAACCCGGCTCGCCACCATCCAGTGGGACAACGTCGCCCTGCGGGATCGGGAGAAGAACTACAACAAGCGCCCCGCCAGCGAACTGGCACGGCTCGCCCCCCATCTCGACTGGCAGGCTTATCTCAATGCCGCGGGTATTGCTGGCCAGCCGGAGCTCATTATCGGTCAGCCGACCTATCTGAGCGCGCTGGATCAGGTGATGGCCCAAACCCCCATCGCCGACTGGCAGGCCTACCTCAAGTGGCAACTGCTGACCGACTACGCCCCCTATCTCGACAGCGAGACCGACCGGGCCAACTTCGCCTTCTACGGCACCACATTAAGCGGCACGCCCAAGCAGCGCGCCAGCTGGGAGCGGGCGCTCGGGGTCCTGAACGATCATCTGGGTGAAGCGGTCGGCCAGCTCTATGTGGCTCGCTACTTCCCGCCAGCAGCCAAGGAGCGGATGGAGCAGCTGGTGGAGAACCTGCGCACCGCCTACGGCCAGAGCATCAAGGAGCTCGACTGGATGTCGCCCGAGACCAAGGCGCAGGCACTCGAGAAGCTGGCCAAGTTCCGCCCCAAGATCGGCTACCCCGACAAGTGGAAGGATTACAGCGCCATCACTATCAAACCGGATGATCTGGTGGGCAACCTGCAACGCTCACAAGCCTTTGAATATGCAGACAGCCTGACGCGCCTCGGCAAGCCGGTCGACCGGGACGAGTGGCACATGTCGCCGCAAACGGTGAACGCCTACTACAACCCGAGCAACAACGAGATCGTCTTCCCGGCGGCTATTTTGCAGCCCCCCTTCTTCGACATGACGGCGGATGATGCGGTCAACTACGGCGCCATCGGCGGGGTCATTGGTCACGAGATGGGCCACGGTTTTGATGATCAGGGGGCCAAATCCGACGGTGACGGCATGATGCGCGACTGGTGGACGCCGCAAGATCTCAAGGAGTTCCGCTTCCGCACCAGCCGGCTGGTGGCCCAGTACAACCGCTTCGAGCCCATCAACGGCCAGTTCGTCAACGGCCAGTTCACCCTGGGGGAGAACATCGGCGATCTGGGCGGCCTCACCATAGCCCACAAGGCCTACGAGCTGTCGCTTGATGGCAAGGAGGCGCCGGTGCTGGATGGCTTTACCGGCGAACAACGCTTCTTCCTCGGCTGGGCGCAGGTGTGGAAGGGGATGTATCGCCCCGAGCTGATGCAGATGCTGCTGCGCTCCGACCCCCACTCGCCGCCCGAGTACCGGGTCAACGGCGTAGTGCCGAACATTCCCGCCTTCTACGAGGCATTCAACATCCAGCCGGGGGACAAACTCTATCTACCGCCCCAGAAGCGGGTGAAGATCTGGTAACAGCATCAGGGCGGGCTCCCCGGGAGCCCGCACTCAAGAGACAGCAAGAGGTTGCAAGATGAACAGAGCATTGATGATGGCAGGGCTGCTGACCCTGCCGCTGGCCGCCCAGGCCGAAGAGGGATTTAACAAGCAACTGACCCTGCCCTCCGGGCAGGTGATCCGGGTGGCGCAGGGGGTCGGTGAACCTGCCTCCATCGGCAGCTATGACGTGCGACTCTATTCGGGTCAGAATGCCCAATTTCCACTGGATGAGTTTCAGGATGGCAAGGTGATGGCTCGCAACGGCTTTATCCGGGAGCTGAAACTGGTCGATTTGAATGGCGACAAGCAGCCCGAACTGGTGGTCATCATCGAGAGCGCTGGCAGCGGCAGCTATCAGGATGCCGATGCCTACACCGTCAGTCCGCAAGGGGAGCTGGAGATCTTCAATCAGGTCAAGGAGCTGGAGCCCAAAGAGGATGTGGTCAAGGCGCTCAAAAGCCCACAAGACTAAGCCATCTCCCCGAATCTGTGTCTAGTCCTGAAATAGGTTTACACATTTTCAACTAGCATTTCTCTACTCAGAACCCCCTATGTACTGCATCGGGGGTTCTGTATTTCAACG